>NZ_JAIJYL010000033.1:0-54700 GCF_019753495.1 Klebsiella sp. TF21-TM
TGGCTTCTATTTTGCTGCTATGCGACCTATGGATAGTGCATTACGGGGCAGCCTTGCACTCTACTGTGGCCGGGGATTATCCCTTCATGGGGATAGCACACGTTTTATCCCTAAATGGGGATACAGGTTCTTGGTCTGTGCGACCGTGGTCGCATAGCCTCCATTTTCCCGCTATGCGACCGGCGGATAATGCACCGTGGTATAAACCGGAAGCTCCATTTTGTACGCATAGTGATATTCCGCCGTGGCGCCGGGGGACGTCTGCCAGCCAGGGAGCATCAGAATCGCGTCAGCGCAACGGAGCATGGCAAAACAAATATCCATGTATTCGCGCTGCTCCAGCCCATTAGGGAGGCTGGCAGGACTCAGAACGGTATGACCGTGACGGGTCAGCCGGTCGGCCTCTTTATTGAATGCCTCGCGGTTAAAGTTCTCTCGCCCGGTCATCGGGCCAGCAATATAAATTTTCATTGAGTACTCTATTTCGGTGCGGTACAG
Source organism: Klebsiella sp. TF21-TM (assembly GCF_019753495.1). Taxonomy (NCBI): domain Bacteria; kingdom Pseudomonadati; phylum Pseudomonadota; class Gammaproteobacteria; order Enterobacterales; family Enterobacteriaceae; genus Klebsiella; species Klebsiella sp. TF21-TM. Next base: position 499 of record NZ_JAIJYL010000033.1, read on the forward strand.
CCCGCTTCAAGCGCGGCAATGTAACCGGTCAGTTTTCCCATATCGTCATCAGCGATAACGAAATGCCCATCGATGTGAACCACATCAATCGCCGGTTTTTCCGCTGCGCACGGAGCCGGATTCAGTATTGGTGCCATCGGGGTTGATTTCGCGCACCCGGCCAAAGCGACGCAGATAATCAGCCGGGTTGTTACGCGCATAATCAATCCGAGCTTGTCGCTCCGTTTCATTTCGGGCTTTTACTGCCTGGCCGATCATCTCCAGGATAATCGCCAGCGCTCTCAATGCGGCTTCCACGCAGCTCTCCATTGTTTTTGGCTGTCTCCACCATCACACGAAAATCATCATCTGATGGGCCTTTGGCTTTTCCGGCATCCCGCGCTACTTTGCTGATCGCATCGGCGTTCCGGGCGTGGGCATAGTTCGCGGCAACAAGGTCGAGAATTTTCATGACCACAGTGGGGATTCTTTTGGTCACTGATGGGGGAAGTACGGCACGCAGCTGCGCCACCGCATACAGCACGATAAATACGGCAGTTACGCCGCTGGCCCAGCCAGCTGGCAGGGCGCTCAGAATTGAATCCAGATCCAGACCGAGACTTTCATTAGCCATCGCCGGGGGCGCAGCCATCACGAGAAGGACGAAGGCACCATTCATCAGCAACCAGGCTTTAGCCATACGTTTTAAACTGTTCATAATCACTCCTCGCGCCTCACTGCGTGAATAGCGCATCAACGCCAGCGCGCTGGCATTTATCGATGTAATCCTGCGGCGTGCCTTTGCCTGCCGAGGTGTTGTAATACTTTTTCCAGTAAGCGGCGCGAGCCTCGCGGGTCGCCGGAATCGACTCCGGGACCGTCAAATAGCGCAAGCGGCAAAACAGCATCGCCATGAGCGGTGATGTTCTCAGCTCCTGGTAAACCGTCCGGCCCAGGTCGATACCAAACTGATTCAGCAGAACGGCGGCGTAACGGCTGTTTTTGTACTTATCGCGAAGCCATTCGAAGGTACCGAGATCAACCTGGGTTAATCCGGTTCCGGCGCTGGTCGGCGTTGGGTCTTTGTAATCGCCCAGCAATGTCTCGGCTGCAGCCGTTTCGACACACAGCAGAACCGCCGCATTGGCTTTACCATTCCCGATCACATCGCAAACCGCTTCGGCGTAAAGGCGCGCGTCTTGCTTGCTCACCAGTCCATAATTCATCGTTCTTTTCTCCCGCCGAAAATTCGGCTGATTGTTCGTCTTGCAAAGCCGGTGATTTCGTTGACGGTGTGTGGCCATGCCACAGCCGATAAACCGGCGAGAGTTATTACTTTCAAAATTGAAATGTTGCCCATGAGGCCATAAGCCCAAAGGATGATGGCGACAATGACGCCTCTCAGAACGTCACCAATGAGGCGGCGCGGGTTGATCGGGTTCTCAGAAAGCAGGGCGCTTGAAACCACTCCAGCGGCCAGCATGAGCAAGACCAGCCAGAGATCAGGATTTCCATATTCGATAGCTGTGTTCATAACTCCGCCACCCGCGTGGCGGGTAATAAAAAGCCCCGCACTTAGGCGGGGCTGTCGATTATTGTTTTTCTATCTCGGAGACCGTCTGTAAAAATCGCTCCTCTTCCAGCTCTACGCCGATGGCTCCGCGTCCTAACTGCAGCGCGGCTTTTATCGTGGCACCCGACCCCATAAAAAAGTCGGCGATCACATCGCCAGGGCGCGTACAAGCCGAAATGATGTCGATCATCATCTGCAGCGGTTTTTCGCACGGATGTTTGCCCGGATAGTACGGAACCGGTGGATACGTCCACACGTTGGTATGTGGAACATCTTTTGTCACATGGAAAGGGCGCCGCAGATTCTCATACTGCTGTCGCAGTTCGGAATACTGCATAACCAGTTCGGAATATCGTGCCGTTAAAGCTCCGTATTCCTCCTGTAGCGCCGCGTGCGGCTCTGACAGTCCCGTTATTCCCTGTTCTTCGGCCTTACGGTTAAACAGCGCCTGCAGCGCCAGGTACTGCCGTTCATTGGGTAATTGCCATTGGCTGGCGCTAAACCAGTGGCTACACATTTTCGTACCGGTTGCTGCGTTGATTTCAGCAGCGGAAACACCAAGTCGCTGGCGTGCATCGCGGAAATAAGCAATAAGCGGTTCGAAGACCTTGCCTTTCAACTCCTGGCACTTTGTCGCGTACCCAGCCTGGCCTTTAGCAAATCCTTCCGCGCCGTAATGCTCTGCGAAGAAAATATGCTCACTAGCAGGGAAGTAGGAACGGAAACTTTCTTTACGTGCACCATTCCAGCGCCCGCTGGGTTTGGCCCAAACGATATGGTTCAGCACGTTGAAACGGTCACGCAACAACAGCTCGGTGTCCGATGATAATTTCGGCCCGCAGAACACATATAACGACCCTGCTGGCTTAAGCACTCGCCAGAACTCGGCGAAAAACTCATCCAGCCAGGCCAAATAATCCGTTACGCTGGGCCATTGGTTATCCCAGGCATTTGCCTTTACGCGGTAATACGGTGGGTCGGTGATGATGGCGTCTAAGCTGTTGTCCGGCAGGGTTTTGATGTACTCAAGTGAATCTGCATGCACAAGTTCAGCACTGTTTATTTTCACAGTGTTTTTCATGGTCTTTAGTGGCCTTTTTTGGTAGGCTCTTTTTGCTGTTGCGCAATCAGCAATGGGCCTTGTTTTGACCCTGTCAGGCGGCATGGGTTGAAAGCTACAGCATGGTGACACATGCTGTAGCGCCCATTTCCAAGGCATAAAAAAACCGCCTTAGCGGCGGTTGTGATGACGTTGGCTATAGAATTCCCAACATACAAAGACGATACCTAAAAAAGCCTTATTTGCCAACCTTTTTAAAATTCTTTCTGTGCGACCGTGGTCGCACAGTTTTCAGAAATTACCGTTTTTATATTCCGGGGTCAGTGAGTACTGCCCAAAAGCGCCCCGCTTCGCTACCCCCATACAAAGCATCTGCTCGATAATAAACTCAACCGCTGGCAGGCTAAAGTTGCAGGCTTCACTTAATTCCTGCAGGGTGATGCGGGGATGTCCCCGCATCACACTCTCTACGCTCAGGGCCGCTTCGGTCATATTCTCACGGATCTGTTTCACGTTCATCATTTCTCCCTTTAATCTTCAAACTGGTAATCTACATCGGCCATAAAGCTGTTAAGGTCGGCCAGTTTGGGTTCCATTGTTCCAATCAGTCGGCCCGCCAGTCTGTCTGTAATGTTCTCGCTGTTGAAGCTGTACTCACGCTGGAAACGCTTCACTTTTTGCCAGAGTTCATACAGATCGTTAGAAATCTCAGCCGCGTCCTGTCTCATTTTTTCGTTGCCTTGATAGTTCACAATATCCTCCAAATTCATCTAGTTACCGGGTTTGTTTCCCGTCTCAACGACACGAACTGTAACTCTGGCAACATGAGACATCTAGTCTTATTTTTCACTTTTTAGTTAAATTTATCTATTGTGTGAAAATTAATTTATTGGTATATTTAAACACATAGGGAGGATATACTATGTTTAACGTGATAACCCACCCGGCAGCGCTGGAAGAGTTACAGGAACTACCGGACGAGTTACGAGGTCGCATGACCCGACTGATTGAAAGACTGGAAAGTGAAGGAAAACTAAAAATGCCTCATAGCCGCGTAATTGGCGCCGGGCTTTTTGAGTTAAGGGTTGGAGACAAAAACATAGCAAGAACGTTATACGCTTACGCAGTCGGCCACGAAATCTACCTACTGCATGCGTTTGTTAAGAAGACACAAAAAACCCCAGCGGGGGCCATAGAGATAGCGAGAAAGCGCCTGAAGGAGATGAGCTAATGAAAGTAAAAGGCATCCCATTTAACCAGGTCAAAGAAAGTCTGCTCAACACCCCGGAGGCAATCCGGGGTTACCAGGAAGCAGATAAAGAACTGGCACTGGTCGAAATGCTGTACGAGATGCGTGAAAAGGCTGGGTTAAGCAAATCTGCCCTGGCGGAACGTATGGGGATCACGCCATCTGCTATTAGCCGCCTCGAGGGGAACCCTTTGGGGGCCAGCATGAAGACACTGAGCAAATACGCGCAAGCGTGCGGCGCTGAAATTAACATCCAGGCCGTATACTGAACGTAAAAAGGTGAGGGAGACCTCACCTTTTTCAATTCGGCTGGCTAGTGGCTTCTTCCTTCAACCTTGTTGAGATCCCGGCACCGCTGCAACATCCGACGTGACATACAAATGAGGCGCATAGTTTGAGCCACATGCAAACTAGCCTCCGGGGATGCCATCGCCACCGATACCATATCTAATACGGCATCGATATCACTCAGCTCAGCGTCCAGCCTTTCACAATTTGAGAGGACCGTATCTTCCATCACATAGCCTACCCGTTATTCGTCTTACAAAATATTAATATACTGTATAAAAACACAGTCGTTTTGGCAAATGCTAAAACGTCATTTCCTGTCAAGGTTCTCATCAAATTTGCAGATTTGTCCGATACTTATGCGCGCGGCCTATGCCTCTTTCCCTTTTTTCAAGGGTCCCGTTCCTTACTGCAACGTCCAACATTTGCCGAATAGTCCGGGCATTCAAGCCCACGTCAAAGACCAGCATCGATGCAAAGACAAAGCCGTCGCCACCGCTGGCCAGGCTACTTTGCGTTCGTTGACGGAGTTTCTCCAAAAGCAATGCCGATTTATCCATTTTTAAGCCTCCGTGACCAGTCACGCTTTAATGGCCAGCTTTAGTCTGGCAGTCGTCAGTAAGCATGAATTTTCGCCGTCGAAGATGCATTCAGACACCGGCAGCGCCTGGCCACATCGCTGGCATGTGTTCGCCAGGCTCTTCTGAAGCTCTTTGTAATTCTTTCGGATCAACAGGCCGATTACTTCATTTTCTGAATACGGCGTTCTACCTGGGCGACGCTGGATGCAAATCTCGCCCAGCATGCGCAGTTCCTCCGGCTCAAGTACCCAATCGCGTCTGGTTGTGCCGGACTGCTTTAAACGTTCACGGCGCTGCCGTTGCCGTTCTGCAGGGGTTTTAGCCACGGCGATCCTCCGACTCAGTATCCAGCGGATCGGTTTCGCGCAGACAATCCGCTGCCGATATCAGACCTTCCTTTTGGAGATAGGCGGTGAAATTTGCCGCCTGCTGGCTTTCCGGGTTGTACTTTCTCACCGTTCTGCAGAGCATCTTCACCATCATGACCAGGTCACGCAGCTGCCGGTGCTCTTCGCCGGTGACCTCTGCCACCGGCTCACTGTCCAACGCGGCCAGCGCAATTTGTGCTAGTTCGATCCGCTCATCCCATGAAACTTTGCAGATAGTGTTGTTATCAGCGAGTTGTTCTAAGCGCTCTCTGGTTATGGTTGATTTAGTCATGGTTGGCTCCAGTTATCTTCAATCGCCACGCCCAAGCGGTGCAGCCAGTCGGCAAGTTTGAGCATCGACTCGCGGTCGCTAAGCCCACTCGGAAAGTCTTTCAGTTCGATAGTCGGGGTAAATCGCCCAAAACTATCACGCTCTACCATCAGGAATTGCTCCAGAACAGTCTGCTGGGAGCGGCTGCTATGCCGCACCAGGTAAACGGATTTGGAGTCTTTGGTTTTATAGTCGTGGCGATACTCAGTCAGTATCATCTGGCTTCTGCTGCGGTCGGTTCCTCGCCACATCTACTCATCTCCCTCACACCGGAATCCAGCCAGACGAACCTGCCTCTTAGCGAACGTAATAGCTTCTTCATACGCCTGTTCTGGCTCAGTCCAGTAGCCGTTTGTTTTTGGCAACTGCACCGGCTTGGCTAACTTTGATTCCAGCTGGTGTTTTATGTCCTGCAGCTGCTCGATGTGATCGGCCTGGGCGGTGTTTGCGCGCAGCGCCGTCTCCAGCGAATCAGCCAGGACATCCAAATCATCGAGTGCCACGAACAGGACATCGTAGCCAAGCTCTCTTGCTGAGGACGTGCGGCGCTTAATGCTGTTAATCAGCCGGGCGATATCTGTCATGCAAGCCACCACTCAAGCAAGTTAAGAAGACCGTACCCAAAGCCAAACAGCGCCACTGATAAAACCAAATCTGCGACAACGTTCAGCACCTGTAGCGTTTTCAGGCTGTAGTTGAATAGTTCAGAGTTCATGCGACCTCCGGCTGGCAAACCTGTTTCAGCACACCGAGGATCATCAGGCAATCGGCAAGCGCGCGATGGGCGCCAGCGGTTGAAATGCCGTGGCGCGCAGCTGCTGTAGCCAGGCTCTGCCTTTTGAAGTTTTTGCGCTTCTCGTCGAACTCCCCATACCACTGGTCATAAACCGCTTTGGCGTCAATGTGGCGCGTCTCAATGGCCATGATGATGGCGGTGATGAGGTGAGGCTTTAGGTCATCAAAAAATCCGCTCTGCAGGCAGGTCTGCACCATCAGGCGGGCATCAAAACTGGAGTTCCATGCCAGCCATTTATGCTTACGAATAATTTTCAGCGCAGCCGGGAAAACCTCGCGCCATGCTGGCGCATCAGCGACCATTTCGTTGGTGATGTTATTAATTTTGGTAACTTCTGGCGGAATAGGGCGGCTCGGCTTCACCAAGGTGTTTAACAGAATCTCACCACGCATATTAATTATCGTGATCTCGATAATTTCATCAGAAGCCATAAGCCCGGTGGTCTCAGTATCGATGATGACATGATCGCTGTTCAGCCAATTTGCCATAATCATTTTAAAAATTGATTGATGGTAGGTAAGCATTTTATTCCCATATTTTTTGTTGAAAAGTTCTGGATGGCGTTGGGACTTTTCTGGACTCAGGGAGATAAACAAAAACGTAATACGTCCCGTCTAAATCATCCGAACGCGTGATTAAAGTCTCTCGACCTTTATTTCGATAAACGTTAGAAATTCGCACCGCATCATCGTATGACATGGGGCCTTGTTTAAATGGAGTTCGCATCATTACCCTATGCGACCGCGGTCGCACCCTCTTTTATTTCCAGATAACGTTTCAGCCACATATCTTCGATGTGTTTATTACCAGGCTGATTTGACAGGTACCACTCAGTGATAACCGATTGCCGGTTCGTATCAGGATGAGTCCGGTAATCGCAGGTAGGGCACCAGATAATGTACTCTTTACGGTTTGCGGCATACCTCAGTTCGGGTTTACCGGGCTTCCTGTGCATAATCTGCTGGCACAGGCACGTTGGCACTTCCTGTACAATGGCGGTTGATGATTTCACTGCGCTTCTCCGCTGCGTTAAATAACGCGATGCTATTCAGATGCAGGCATCGTGATTTCATTAATAGCCAGCGTTTTTTATAATCCTTACGCCAGCTATCGACGGTGATATTAAGCAAAAGACTTATATGCTCATCCTCACGCAGCGGGTCCACATCCTCTCCGCGTAATATTGAAGCCTTAACCTGCTGGATGGCGTAATAAGTTAAATTGCGCATCTTTTTCTTTGTCGCCTCTTTCATTTTTTTGAAATCAGCCTTTGAATGAGCGACAAGAAAATCCAGCCATAGCCACTGGCATATAACTTCATCATTTTCAAAATTGGGCTTACAGCCATAGCAATAATGCAGCCAGGCAACTTCCTCACGATTTAACTGCTCAATGGCTCTGCGCCAACTAGCCGTCTGAAAATCAAGTTCAGTCAGCAGCATTGAGGATTGCTTAAACGTTTTCCCAACATGGTAACGAACCTGCTCAGCCGCGACCGAGATCTCGTATTTATTATTCTCGCCCATTTGAATGACCCGGGTTGGCTTATCAGTAAACCTGCCGGAGTTGGCAAGACGTAACTGCTCAAGCTGAACTTCTAAAATTCCTCGCTGAAGGTAATGCAGATCTGAAAGGGCCGTAGCCACACAAGCGCGGATTCGTTCAAGTTCCATCACTACCGTCCTTGCTAACCCGCTTAACGGTGAAGTCGCTCTTCAGTTTGTATGCCGTGCGGACCTCAATATCGCTCTGGCGTAACGGTGGAATCTCCCCAGCCGCAAGCCATTGATAGACCGCGCCAGGTGTTACACCTACGCCTGCAGCTGCTTTTTCGACGTCGCCAAAGTGGCGGATAAGTTCTTCTGGCTTCATAAAATTATTATATGCCATAACCATAAATTAAAGCTAGGTATAATTCATAAATTTTATAGCCAGCTATAAAGAGATCGTTTATGATTGATCGTATGAAAACACGAGGCGAACGACTGAAAGCACGCCGTTTAGAATTGAAGATGACACTGAAGCAAGTCGCGCAAAGTGTCGGTATCTCTCTTCCTGGCGTCCAAAACTTAGAACGTGGCGACGTAATGCCGTCGCTGGAGATCGGGCTTGCCCTGGCGAAATGCCTGCGCAAACCTGTGCAATGGATACTTTTTGGTACTGAATCTGATCCTGACCGCGTTCCTGTTATTGGCACAACAGAGAGTGGTCCGGATAGCGACTGGCAGCCAGGAGAACCTGTCAGCACAGAACGATTCCTGCCATTTGTTAGCCAACGGGAAACCGTTTATGCGCTTACTGTCGGGAACCAGGTTCAGCACAACTATCAGCCGGGTGATGTCATACTGGTTGATTCAGATCTCACGCTAGTTCCAGGTGAGGACGTGTTAGTTTGTGATAAAGACGGGAATATCTTGATACAGCGGTTAGCGCGCTTCGATGATGAGCGCTACTACTTAGATGGCGCTAACTCTCAACGAGTTATCCATGAGAAAAGTGATCTTCAATTTGTGCACCAAATAGTCGGTACGATCAAATCGTTCATGATAGAGGGTAGATGACAAGATAACAGGGTTTATTGCTGCCTATAAATCTGGTTTAATGCGAGCTATAATGTATCGCGGTTGAATCAGACTGCAGCAGCTGAAAAAAGACGAAAAAAAACCCGAGTCGGCAAACTCGGGCCTTTTTTCAGGAGCAGCACCACGATAAACGCAACACAGTCCCTACGAAGATTTGTGCGTTTATTGTGGCTGCTCCTGCGGATTTTTTCAACCCGAAAAATCATAAATTCGCATGGAAAGGCTTAAAATGACCTTACAAGAATTCTATGCGGCTCGCTTCGGTAGCGATCCGTATTCATTGCTTGAAGCAGCGCGGGATGAGCTGTCAGAGCTGGCCACAATGGCTGGCATTAACTGGGCAGCATGCGCTGATAACATTCAGTTGAACCCGCGCGGCGGGGAAGAACGTTATTCAAAATATAACGGTGGCGCCCCCGAGGCTCTGGAAAAGAGCCTCAAAGGGCGTGTGGAAATCTACTCCCGCAAGGAACAACACAAAAGCGGCATCAGCTACCCATTCGTCAACTTTGTCCAGAAAGGGCATGACGAAGGCTCCTGGAGCGGCTTCTCCTTCCTGTTCGCCGAATACCGCCGTGAACAACAAAGAAATCATGCGACCGTGGTCGCACAACCTGCTGAAGAACTGGCGCGTATTGAACGCCAGGCAGAAGCCCGCAAGCGCCGCGCCGAACAGCAACGGATAAATGAACTTAAAAACAATCAGTTAGAGCAAGAACGGTTGCTCGGATGGTTGGCGTTCCACAGTGCATGGGAACATGCGCCAGCTGAGGACGGGTCGTGGCCTTACGCAGTGAAAAAAGGCATTCGTGACGTATTCAGCGCTTGCGATATTCGTCGCGTGACCAGTCACGACAACGCAAAATGGAGCCGTGGACCGACTACATACATGGCGATTCCGCTGGCCCACCTGGACGGACGCAAAGACGGACGCATTGTCGGCTGGCAGCGTATCGACCAGCGCGGCGGTAAATTCCAGACCAGCGCGATCACCAGCGGTGATTTCGTCGGGGCGTGCTTTGTTATCGGCAACCTGAACGGCGCGCAAAATATTGCAGTGGTGGAAGGTTTCGCCACCGGCGCGTCCGTATGGCTGGCTACCCGTAAGGACCCGAAAAAAAGCTTTGATGCTGTCGTGGTCGCTGTGGCCGCAAACAACATGATCCATGTTGTTGAGCAGCTGGTGAACATGTACCCGGCAGCAAAAATTACCTGCGCCCTGGATAACGACCGCAAGTCATCGGCTGAAGGTAAAGGCAACACCGGCTTACGTACCGGCTTCGACATTCTCGCAAAATTTAGCGGCATCAAATGCGTTTATCCAACCTTTGAAGACGATCCCCAGCTGGAGTGCAGCGACTTCAACGACCTGCACAGATTACGTGGACTCCGCGAGACCTGTCGCCAGCTATTCGCCAAAGGGAACCGCCTGAGTAACAGCACCGATTTGCTGTCCCTGACGCTAAACAAGCTGAAAACGGCTAAACGTGACAACCGCCGGACGTTTGCGAAAGAACTGCTGAACGCGGTGGATATTGGCATGCTGACCTGCCCGGTACCGAATAGCCCGGCGGATCTGTTTAACATGTTCTGCATCGTGCTGCGTGATATGGGACTGGAAAGCGTCTATCGCGCCACGGTTAAAGACCACATCGCACGCCGCCTGAACCGCAAATGCCGTACTGCCCAGGCACCCCGTTCCTTTAGCGAGCGGATCACCGACCCGAACAAGCGTCCCCAGCACATCACGTATAAACGCTTTGAAACATCCGTGATGACGGATGAAATTCTGCAATACGTGCAGCAGCTGCAGGGCATCGTTATTGTTCGCGCCGGTATGGGATCAGGTAAGTCGACAGGCCTGCTGCGCCCATTGATGCATAACGCTGATCGCGGCGTTTCCGTTGCGCACCGCGTAAGCCTCATCGGTGGCCTGTGGGAAATGATGACAGAGCAGAAAGGGACCAAGGCCGATATTCTGCATTACCAGGACCCCGGCTATCAGGAAATGGCGCCATACGCGAATAAGCTGACCATTTGCATCAACTCCATCGTCAAAGGCTGCTGGCAGCCGCTGATGCGCCAGCATGACTATTTCGGCTTTGATGAGGCAACGCAGGGACTTCGCGCCATCCTTTCTGGCCGCGCAATGGAGAACCCGGTCGCCGTTTTCAATACGCTGATCGACGCGCTGGCCAGAACTGAATTGCACCCCATCATGGTAGACGCAGATGCAAACGATCTGCTGGTCGACCTGGCAGAACTGGCGATGAAGCGCCGCGAAGAAATGGGCCTGCCGGCATGGTTACAGATTCACGTCATCGAGCTGCCAGTCGACGTTCGCAACCGCGAAACGGGCGAACCTATCCGCGTATTCTACACCGAGAAAGATCGCATCATGACCGAGGTGATTAAAGCGGTGGAACTCGGTGAAAAAATCATGCTGGCGACCGATAGCTCAACGTTTGCCGAAGACGTTACCGCCACGCTGCGCCAGCGCTACCCGGAGAAAAAATTCCTCTGCGTAAACCAGAAGAGCAAGCCGGAACCCGAGGTTGAAGAATTCACCAATAAACCGAAGAAGATGGTGAAGAAGTACGACGGCCTGATTTACAGCCCGTCGATATCCTCCGGCGTCTCCATCGAGCAAAAGCATTTCGACCGCCATTTTGGCATGTTCTGCGGCGAAGTGGTCCCCAGCGATGCGATCCAGATGCTGCGCCGCGACCGCACAGCCAAAGAGTTCATCATCGGCTTTGACAAGGTTCGCGCACGACGCGAAACCGATCCGCAAAAAATTGAGCGTGCATTTGTCCAGGCATTGCTGGCCACTGCCGGCATGAACGGCGAACTAACCGACGTTGTTTTCGACGGCGACCGCATTTCTATGGGTGTGGCCAACACCGATTTTACCCGGATGAAAATCAAGGCAGCAGCGATTGAGGCCTCCGCGCGTAATGACTACGCCAGCAATATGATCTGCATAATGCACAGCGACGGCTACAAGGTTGCCCCCCTGGCATCCGACGAGCTGGCGAACTGCGTCGGCAAGGAGCTGCGCAAGGAAGCCCGCGAAATTGTCTGGGAACAAACGCTGGATCTCCACCTGAATATCGAAACGCCGAACGAATCTGAACGGGAAGCCATTCTGAAGAAACGCGCCCTGACCCTGGAGGAGCAGGCGAAGCTGGTCCGCTGGGACATCGAGCATGAGCTGAAACTGCCGGTCAACGAGGACAACCTGAAATTCTACTTCGACGGCGCCCGCGATAAGGTTCGCCGTTATGAAACCATGCTGCTCGATGAGATCACCGCGCGGCGTTTCGACCGCGAGGAATCCGCGATCAACTTCACCTACGCTTTCAGGCAGGCGGGCCAATGGCAATACTTTACCGCCACCGCGATGACCCGCGAGCAGGCTGATGAAGCATTCCAGGCGAAACACCCTGGCATCACCGAGTACAAAGTCAAATCGACACCCGCGGTCGAGGTCGGTATGCGCGGCTTCTACGGCCTCAAATCTACGGTGCTACGCCAGTACTTCATTGACTGCGGCATCGACCCGGAAACCATGACCGGAGAAGCCACCCAGGCGCGCCTGGCATACGCCAGGGATAAACTCATGACCGCCGAACGGAGAGACCTGTTAAACAACGTCCTGCGCATTGGTGGCTTTATGACGCCCAAAGGCAAGCCGAAGGTCCCCGAGGCACTGTTTAAAACCATCTGCGAGTCGCTCGGCCTGAAAACCGACAAGCGCCGCGCCAGGGACGGAGACAAGCGCCCGACCATACGCTTTGTGGATCAGCAGTCGGCGGCGTTCATGATGGAAATTCTGGCGAACCGTAAAGACGACGGCCTGTCTCTGCAGTTGCGTAAAGCCGAGAAAGCCACCACCGAAGTGGATCACGGTTTAGATCTCAATATATATATGGATCATAAAACGCGATCCACAAACGAGCAGGATTTGGACGCCCCTCATTCAGTAATAACTGAGGCGCTGGCCGAGCTGCCGGTGCCGGTGCCGGAGGCCTGGGCGATGACCGCGCTGTCTGATGATGAGCTGGCCACAATGACCTCCTGGTCGCCAGCCAGCATAGCGATGACCTTCGCGTCCCTGTACCTCACAGAGTTCATGGACCGCCTCTCCAGCAACGAACTGCGCCGGCTGCGTGAATACATCACCGGTACGGTTACGGGCGGCTACGACGCGCAGGAGGCGTTCTATGGCTAACTTGGTGCTGTTACTCATCGTCGCCCTGTGTCTACTGCAGCAGTGGGTTGCCTATCGAACCTGGCGCGCTTTCCGGGAAAGCAGGTTGGTACGCCGCGCCCTGTTTAAGGGAGAGGCTTTCGCTCACCGCTACCGTATGTGGCAGCGGGTATATCGGGAAATACTGATGACCGGAGGGAGGAAAGATGTCGACTACTGAATTTTTGAAAACACTGGATTATGACCAGCTGCAGTCCTGCCGGGATAAGTGCGACGAAATGCTGCGCGCTATCCAGGAAGAACAAAAGAAGGTCGCCTGGGCGGTAACAGATGGATCGTTCAACTATGGCTGGTACCGAACTGAGGACTACCTGAAAGCGGTTGAATGTTTGGCGCGCGAAGCAGAAGAGCGCTGGAAAGAAGAAGATAAAAGCAACCCTGAGCCACGCAATTGGTTGAATTTTTCTATCAGGGGGCAGCGATTGCCGGTTTCTGAGTACGAGGCGTTATTTGCCGATGGCCAGTGGGGGTGATAATGGTACATGACTTACAAAAAATGATGGACGGTGAGCTGGTCCGCTTACAACTTGAGATTAAGAAAGAACAGGATAGGCGTTTAGCTGAAAAGATGATTCCTGTTTTTGGGGTGAAAACCAGCCCGGCAAATCAGTATGAATTTGCTGATCCGGCGCAGGCAATTTCCTGTGCTGCGGGATTGCTGGATAAGGTACTCGACGAGGTTAGAGATGACCTCTCTAAAGGTGGATTACAGGGGTGGAACGGTGATTTGCTACGTATCTACGTTCAGCATGTAAGTGAGAGTGATTTTGCTATATTGCGGCCTCATTTGAGGGATAAAAAATCGTGATTTACCTTAGGGGATGGGTGCCGGTATTGAGAACCTTTATCATTTTCTATTTGTCGGTTATGATTACGTATCATTAACATGATAATGGTGGGATATAATATGGAAGGGAAGGGGCTGTTCAAATATTCATTAATTTCATTACTGTTAGGGATAATCCCAATAATAACAATATTTTTTATTTATTACAGCAATGAAAATTCACACATCATTTCATACCTTTTTGATATTGCAAATGGATATCAAAGGGATTTTTCAGAACAATATTTAGCCGTAAGTATTATAGCCTCTGCCTATACTAAAACCGCACCACTTTTCGTAATATTAATGTATGTTTTTTGCTGGGGTAAATTTGACATAAAGACAATAAAACTAGATATGAAGCGCTGGTTTAAACTTCTTCCGGGAATGCTTCTTTTAACAGCGGGCGCATATTATTTAACATATGTTGGTGTGGAAAATATGTCTGATAGTATGTACCGTATTAAAAGAGTTATCTCTGGTAATGAATATTTTTTAATGGTTTATTACATTCTTTTATTTTTGACAAATTATTTTTTTATATGGTTATTTTTCCTTTATTTATATCTTTTAAAAGGTCTGCCTTTTTTTCAAAAGCGGAGATAACCTCCGCTTTACACTAAACATAAGTATTATTTAAATAAGCCAAGCACTGCATTATTCAGTGCTTTGGCCTTATCAGCATCGATATAAGATGTGAGAATAGAGATGCCAATGACGGACACAACAGTAAGCGCAGAGACAGCTACAGATGGAAGTGACAAAGCGACTGCGACTGTGCTAATCATGGCAGTAGTAATCCCTAACGCTACGGCGCCAGCAACACCACTGAGGTACATAGCTTCAACCTCAAACGCCAGCTTTTGCCAGTCCCCTGTGGTAATACCAGTAACAACACCTTCTCTGATTTTCTCGGCTTTAAGAAGTCGATCACCCCAAGTAAAGGCTTTCTCTAACCCTTTGAATCGGTCAGCTAGTGCTGACAAATCCATTTGTTTGAGGGCATTAGAAACGACTGTTTTATCCGCCTGACTTAACTTCATCTTTGGATTGTTAGCTAGTTCATTAATAGATGCCATAGCATCATTAAAACTGCGGAGTTTCTTACCCTGGAAGTTTTTTATATTGTCAGCAGCTTCTTTCGCCAGAGTGTTGTATTTATCACCTAATTTCCCGCTAAGAGTTTTACCAGAGTCAGTAATAATTCCCGATGTAGTATCGATTACCGATGCCTGACTTTCGTTGAGAAGGTAAAGTTTAACAACGGCAATAGCCTGATCCTTCATGCTATGCTCAGGTTTATTTGCGCCGCCATCGACATAAGCTGTAGTAAAAGAGTCTTTTTTTCGGTTATACAGGACATTGTATTTTTCTTTTCCGAAGCTAACCGAATAAGTATCTACATCACCTGAGCTATAAGATTTCCCAACTACAGGGCTACCTAAAGAACCTGTACCGCTTGTTTTCCAGTTCTGAATATTAGCCTTGAACTTTCCTGCTTTATCTCTGTTAGCTCTGATAATTGATTCTGCATCTTTATCACTGCCCCAAGGTGCTCCAATATAATCTGGGTTGAGCGGATTGCAAAGATAAAGCTGAATTAAAACACGGTCATTCAACTTCAACATACTAGTTGCACCTTCATAGCTAGTACCACCGTATTTACCAGAATAGCCAGCACCACCGTTGTTACCATTGCCACCACCCCAGCTAACATTACAGCTGTTATTACCACCACCTACGACAGTCAATGTTTCTTCAGGCATGTTAATCTCCTTGTGAGTTTTAAATTAGCTGTATAAACATACAGCCACTCAAAGGTAGCCCTAACCCTCCGGTAAGTCAAGCCAGCCATAATCATAAATTATGTTAAAATATAATTACATAAAGATGGGTCATCGCCGTGTTTTGCCACCCCTTCCTAAAACCGACTGATCAGGTTGTGATCAGTTGGTTAAGTTAGCTGTAAAAACCCCTGTCGCCGTGACTGGTCACGGGGTAAAATCTCTATGTAATTTATTGACGTGCGTTGCGTTTTGGCGGTAAAGTTAGCCCGCTGCAGCAAAATCTGTAGCCGGGCGTGAGAACCCGTGTAAACGAAGCGCACGACACGCGCCAGCGTGTTTTTTTGTGCCTGTACCTGCGTACATCCGAATTATGGTGGCTCAGGCGGGGCCGACTACGGTCGGGCCGGTTTCTTCGTTTACCGGTATTCTCACCCCCGTCTGGGCTACCACCCCCTTAGAGCGTGAGAACTCTGGTGGTAGCACTACTCATTAAACGGAGTGCATACCATGTTCAAATTCAAGTTCGCGGCGATCTGCCGTACCGATAAAAAATCCCATATTCATCATCTGTCCACCATCGCCTCATCCGAGCGTGAAGCCCGTCGTCAGTTCGCCAGCCGTTTTGTTCTTGTTCTGTCAGCCCGTATCCGGGTTAGCGGGGTGGCCGCATGAATCAGGTGCAGCTAAACACCCAGGGCCTGCTTGAGTCGATTGAGGAGCGCCTGGCGCAGATAGAAGCGCTGGTTTCCTCTGCCCACCGGACGATCTCCAGCTATGAGGCCTCGCTGTATATGCAGGAGGCAGCGGAATTGCTCCAGTTAGCCCGTGAGCTGGTACAAGAAGCCCGTAACTGCTCCTCCTCTCTGTCCGCGGAGCTGACCACCAGGGAGGCCGAATGAACGCACTCTCTGTTTTCTCGTTTCAGGAAGCGCACCCTGTTCGGGTAATTATGATTGATGGTAATCCGTGGTTTGTGGCCAAGGATGTTTGTGATGCTCTTAGGTTAACCAACTCTCGCGTGTCCCTTGACGCGCTGGACGATGATGAAAAGGGAGTAAGTTCAACTTACACCCCTGGTGGCAACCAGAAGGTCTCGATTATTTCTGAGTCCGGCCTGTACACTCTGATCCTCCGCTGCCGCGATGCGGTGAAGCAGGGAACGACGGCCTGGCGGTTCCGCAAGTGGGTCACCAACGAAGTCCTGCCAGCCATCCGGAAAAACGGTGAATACAGCTACGTCGAAACCACCCCAAAAAGCGCCGGCGAACCATTGGACTGGCGGCAAAAGGAAGAATTACGCGGCCTGATAAACGATATAGCCCAAAGTTTTCAGTATCGAAACGCGTGGATCAGTGGTGTTTGGCTGGCGCTGCGACGTGCCTGCAGGAATCCATCACCTAACCCAATTACGGTCGACGATCTGCCGGCTATCATTGCCGAATTACGCCGAATATTAACGGCGGCAGAAACTGCCCTAGGTAATATGCGAGTTTACGAACGGGAGCTGCTGCGCGAGGTAGTTCGTGGCGGGCGCCAGAGTATGTCGTGTGAAGAATTGCCTATCACTGATATCAATACGGAAATGGAGAAGGTGCTGCCAGCGCATTTTGAGCTGGCCATCAGTAAGCTGGAGACGCTATCCACGAAATTAACGCCCCCGGCTATCTCCTCCTGATTTTATAGAGCAGGAAGCTAAAAAGGCCACAGGCGATAACCTGTGGCCTTTTTGTTATTCGAAGTAGGCATGCCAGGCGAATTGCATTGCCTCTATCCGATTGCCGGCGGCACCGGACCATGCATAATGACGGCCATCGAACTCAAACTCCACCTTGAAGGTGCCATCACCATTATCCCTCGGCGCTTTAAAGTTTGGCTTCGCAGGATGCTTCTCTGCCTTCTCAGCCTCTTCGTCGTCTTCCGGTTCCTCCGGTTCCTCCGGCTCTACGGCTTCACTTTCATCTACCTCGATCTCATCGTCGTCCAGCGTTTCATCGTCTTGGGTTTCGTCATCGAGATCGGCGTCACCCATTGGTTCAAGAACTTCCTCATCAGGCAGGATTATCGCTGGAGCCTCATCCTTCAGCTGCCATTGGCCATTTTCTCCGACGAACTGACCCAAGGCATCCGCAGCAAATTCCAGATAGCGAGGTATCAGCCTGGTACTGAAATTAAACGGTCGCAGGGTGCTGTTGGTAATTTTTATTGATGGGTCCTGCTCCACCAGCTGCTTCACGGTCTCATGAATACGAACCCCTGCGTCGCCCCTGGCGAAATCTGGCATCATGCTATCCAGCTTTTGTAGCGCTGCCAGCCGGGTATTTTCCTCGCCAACATGTGGGCGCCAGGTTCTGGAGAAGTTTGCCAATTTAAACTGCTTATAGTGCAGCTGGGTGTTTTCATCGTCATGACCGAGGATCTCCATGAAGAAAACGTCCTCATCGACATTCTTCCACCGTGGATCAACGCGGAAAAACATTTCATAGGCAATGCGGGCGTAAATAGCGCGGCTATCTTTATAAACGCGGCGGTCATCGCCTAAGAAAGTTTTTACCCACGGATTAAACGCTGTCGCTAGAATAGCGTTAATACGACCATTTTCAGAGCGAGTATCATTTTCCCCGTACCCTTTAACCACTTCATCAAAATCCGCAGCAGCAGGGCAGGAACGAAGTTGGTTAACCAGACTGACAAATAAATCAGCGTCGCAAAGAGTATATATTTTTCTTGATACACCTTTATCTTCTGAGCGTTTTTTAGCTTGCCCTAAGAATGTTACTGTATATTTACCTGCGACGGAAAATTCACCCTGAAGCATGATTTCAATCATTCGTCGACCAGATAGCGCCGCAAGCGCGAACGCTAGAGGGGCCATACCACGACGGGTGGTTAAATCAAAAGAAGATATAGGTTTATTGATTATATCGTAGATAGCCTGCATATAGCGCGGATAGTCAATCACAACCACGTTGCGCTTTTTCTCGCTGAGTATGTTGGCCCAGCGCTGCTGGATGGAGGTTCGCTCTGCAGAGCTAAGCTGCAAGTGATAGAGGACCTCATGGTTTACTTTCAGATTGTTTAAATCTTCCAGAAGCGAAGAGCCTTGCTGGAAGAGTTTATAAAGATAATCTCGCTTACCCTTCCAATCATCACTGCTTAAATCACTAATAGCAAATTGCCATTCTGGATATTTATTGGCAAGTTTGGCTAACTTAGCATCGCTGTTTTTCGCACCGATTTTTATATTTGATAAATCTTCTGCTAATGGCATTATTTCTTTTAGCTTGGCTTGCAGAGCTGACATATTTTGTCGAATTGATGCCGCAGGCATAGAAAGCCATGAGGATAATTCCTCATTGTATAAGGGATACTTCTCGGATAATTTTATTACGTTTTTTTCAAAGTTATGATGTAATTTATCATCAAATCTTTTCCTTGCCCGGCTCATATAGGCATTAAAAGTATTAGCCGAAATCCTTTTTTCTAAGCTTTTCCCGCGAAACTTTCTTTTATCATTAAATAATGCATTCTTATATTTTATAGCAGCGGCTTTAATTTTCTTTGTTTTTTCGCCTTGTGGACGATCTGAGGCGTCGATTGCCTCAACCTCGTTCACAAGCGAATTGATTAGCTCACCAATCTTCACCTTACGCATGGCCTACCTCCTGTTCTCGCCCTTAATCATCATAACACAAACTGAGAAACATCACACAATCAAAGCGCAATCCCACGCCACGATTATCATAACACAATTACAGAAACATAACATAACACCATTACGATTCATACGCAAATCAATGTGCGACTGTGTTACGATAATCAGCACACAATAGCCCATTATACGCGCGTATAATGGGCTATTGTGTTCTGATATGTAACGCCGTTGTGTTATGATGCTTGACTATGTTCTCTGAATTGGTTACGATTTCAATTGTTGTGATTAACCTATGACATGCGATTGTGTTATGATGTGAGTTTTGGTGATCAAGTTAAGGAATGAGGAAGCCTATAGTTTTCTTTGTGTTTATGTTATCTGATAGTGTTACGTTGTTGTGGTCTGTTTATCGGTTGATGTCCTTTAGATAAAAAGGGCCTCGAAAGCAGCCTGTTATCTTCCGATAGAGTTGAAGATAAATAACAATTTTATCTATAAAAAACATAAAGTTAGGTTTTACACTTCTTCTTCTAACTTACCTTCTACTCATAATGCATTGGCTAAGCACGCTAAAAGCCTGTTTCTGTTGGTTAAATCATAAACTTTGCTTTTTATCATGAACTTTGCGTTTTTTACGTTGCTTTGCGTTAAATACATAAAGTACGATAAAAAACATAAAGGAAAATTACTCCTCAAGGGGGATTGGAATGTCGCTTATTAATTTACTGCATGAATGTATCAGCCGCGGGCAGGAGATGACGCAGGCCATTGCTATAGCTCAATTTGGTGATGATAGCCCCGAGGCTCGCCGTATCACTCGTCGCTGGGGGATAACCGAGGTTGCTGATTTAATCGGCGTTTCGCCGCAAGCAATTAGGGATGCTGAAAAAAATGGGCGACTACCACCACCTGATTTTGAGTTACGCGGCCGCGTTGAACGTCGCGCCGGCTATACCATCGACCAGATTAGCCATATGCGCAGCATTTTCGGCAATCCGAATCAACGGCCTGCAGACAAAAATCCAGCTGTGTTAGCTGTTATGTCGCACAAAGGCGGCGTTTATAAAACCTCATCTGCAGTGCATGAAGCTCAATGGTTAGCTCTGCAAGGTCACCGAGTGCTACTCATTGAAGGTAACGATCCGCAAGGGACCGCCTCGATGTATCACGGCTATGTACCGGATTTACATATCCATGCCGAGGATACTTTGCTCCCGTTTTACCTTGGTGAGCGTGATAATGCGGAATACGCTATAAAACCGACCTGCTGGCCAGGTCTGGACATTATCCCCAGTTGCCTGGCGCTGCACCGTATCGAAACGGATCTGATGCAATACCATGCCCAAGGAAAACTACCTCATCCTCCGCATCTGATGCTACGGGCCGCTATCGAATCCGTATGGGATAACTATGACATCATCGTCATTGATAGCGCTCCAAACTTAGGGACAGGTACGATTAATGTTGTTTGCGCAGCCGATATTATCGTCGTGGCTACCCCTGCAGAGCTATTTGATTATTCATCCGTTCTGCAGTTCTTCACCATGCTTCTGGACCTTCTTAAAACCGTTGATTTAGGTGGTTTTGAGCCTGTTGTACGGCTGTTACTAACGAAATACAGTCTGACCACTGGTAACCAATCGCGCTGGATGGAAGAGCAAATCAGAAATACATGGGGATCGATGGTCCTGCGTCAGGTTGTCCGAGTGACGGATGAAGTAGGAAAGGGCCAAATAAAAATGCGCACAGTATTTGAACAGGCCGCGAACCAGCGTTCAACGCTTAATGCATGGCGAAATGCAGTCTCTATTTGGGAGCCTGTTTGCCAAGAAATTTTCGATGACTTGATTAAACCTCGTTGGGAGGACTAATTGTGAAACAGCGCTCTATTTTAAAAAATGCCCCCAACATCGACAGCATTATGAGCAAGACGCACCAGGCGCCCGCATCACAGCCTGTGTCACCGATGGTGGGTGATTTGCAACGCCAACTTAGTTCATTATCGGGAAACAGTATTATGCTGCCTGTGTGTGGACGTAACGTTAACTTTAAGCTGGAAACTATCCCAGCGGATAAAGTTGAAATGGCGACGATGGTTTGGCTCGGTAATGAACGTGATCAAGACCTGCTCAACGAAACGTCCTTGGCCGATCTCGTTCCGTCATTCCTCACTTCGGGGCAGCAGAACCCGGCGTTCGCTCGCAAAACTGCAGGCATCATAGAGGTTGCTGATGGTTCCCGGCGCCGTAAAACGGCCATAATTACTGGCTGTGACTACCGCGTATTAGTCGGCGATCTCGACGATGAACAAATGCAGTGGTTATCGCAAGTGGGCAACGACTATCGGCCAACCAGTGCATATGAGCGTGGAAAAAAATACCAGCGCCGTCTTAACGATTTCGATGGCAACGTCAAAGCATTAGCGGAGGCCGAGGGGGTTGACCGAAATATCATTACCCGCTGTATAAGTACGGCGGGCCTGCCTAAAGATATCATTGCTATTTTCCAGCATCCTGGCGAACTATCAGCCCGCGCCGGTCACGACTTATTCAAGGTGTACCAAGAGAATAAGCAAGCCATGCTAGACGCCGCACAACAGCTGCTGCGCATGAAGAAAAATGGTGAAATATTCGAACCAACGAGAATCATCCAAGCCCTGCAGGATTTCATTTCGACAAATGCAGCTGATACACAAAAAACTGAGAAGCGGTATGGTGATGGGGTTGTTGCGAAATACAAAGGTAACTACGTCACATTAAAATTAGATAACCGAAAAATTTCTCCAGACTTAATGAGTAAAATAGAAGCATTGCTCCAGTCTGAGTTAGAAAAAACGGAAAATGTAAAATAAAAAAGGCCCCCTGATAAACAGGGGGGCTTTCAATTTTAATTACGTTGTTGGTTAGTTATATGGTTCACTATTTTATCCATGTGCCGATAATCGCTCCTCTAGTTCGTCTACTCGCTCAAGCAGTACTTTTACCGCCGCCAGTGTGTCCATCATGATCACGTTATTATCCAATTGCAGGCGATCGTCGTTTACCTGCTCACCGTTCCTCATGTATGACGTGTTCACCTGCTTAACGTACTGCGGGTCCACTTTCTGTGCCTGCTGAGCGATAATCCCCCGCCGTGTCCTGTTCTGCTCGTCATCGTTATAGACGAACGTGACCAACTCCAGCTTGCGGATACGTTCGACAGACAACTGGCCATCTGTAGGTTCAATATCGTGCTTCAGGCGTGCATCGGATGTTCCTTGCCATTGAACGTTTCCGTTCTGGCTACTATAAATCCTGCCGTCTGCCAGAAATTGCCAGTATTGAACGTTGGCATTAAATCCTGCACACATAAGAACAAGACGGTGGTTGTATCCGACGTTCTCTTCAAACCATACGCCACCCTGACCGCCGTCTACGTGTGAGTCTGAGCCACGGGTGTTGAAACGAGCGATGAAACGTGGAGAGGCGATAATGTCTCCAACGGGTGCGTTAGATGGGTCATTTTCTAACTTTGCAATCATCGCATTTGCGTAGTTTGCCCCGTAAACTGTACCTATACCGTATACACCAAAACCACCGCGAACACGAAGGCCAGGGTAGACGGCCAGCGCACCGTCTTCCGTGATAATCCGGTGCGTATAATCCGCTACGCTACCTTTATGATGAAAATCAATATAGGGCGTGGTATCGCTGCTGATTTCCAGACTTCCGGCATCAATCGCCGTAAATTGTGTGCCGCTGTTATTCCGGAGTATTTGCCCAGCAGCGGTTATTGTGGCGCTGAATGTGACGCCATTGCTGAATGTCTGAGGCTGCGTGAACGTGTTGGTTGATGACGTTCTGGCAACGTTCTTCCCTGCTGCTGTGATCGCGTCATCGATAGCAGTCTGGCGGGAACTGTATTCGCTGAGGAACTGCGCCCACGATTTTACCGTCCCCGTTGTTCCGTCCGGTTTCGTGACCGTGACATCTCCGGCGCCGAATAAAAATTGTTGTTGGTTCGCTAAATCTACATAGGTGCGGTCGAAACACTTCTGGATACTGTTCGCTAATTCGTCACTGATAATAGCCATAGTATATTATTCCCTCTGCACTGCGATTCAGACAAAAAAAAGCCCCGGAAGTCGGGGCCTTTTCTGTAACCATATCGTCAGTTACAGGTTGTACTAATAAAATTATTCTTGTTTATCCATCGCCAGTTAAATGGATAACCCGCCATATATTGGGTCTGCCCAGCCTCCTTTCTGACGCCATAAATTTGCACTGTTGATTGCTGCCCACCTATATTCGCAACAGCGTCACATACCGGCAGTTGCTTATCAAGAACACCGGAACATCCAGATATCACGAAAGGGAAAATCACACAAAGGAGTTGCTTTTTCATTTTTTAT
This sequence comes from Klebsiella sp. TF21-TM, assembly GCF_019753495.1. Taxonomy (NCBI): domain Bacteria; kingdom Pseudomonadati; phylum Pseudomonadota; class Gammaproteobacteria; order Enterobacterales; family Enterobacteriaceae; genus Klebsiella; species Klebsiella sp. TF21-TM. Next base: position 24,234 of record NZ_JAIJYL010000033.1, read on the forward strand.
CCATCTTTTCTTGTGAGTTTAAACCATATCAGCACGAACCTTTATTTTATAATTGGCATTACAAATCAAACTTTGATTATTGATCGCCTAAACAGATCAGTCATATTTAGAACACTCAATAGCAAGACAATGATTACGCATATTAAGGTACGTTACTCCCGATATGTTACCTCCAGGCATCTGCGTCACCATACCCCTAATATTGGTACTTGACCCGTTAAAAATGGCATAAGCATGATACTCCCCCTGAAATGGCCTCGGCAGTGGATCATTAACCACACCAACAACCAGACCTAGGGCCAGCGGGGAGACTGCCCATTTCCCCTCATTCGTTATGTTTATATTGTATCCTTCACCGTAGCTTTGCACGTCCGTTAGTATCCTTGTCTTATCAGTTAGAACAAGAGTCCCTGATGCATCCCAAATTGCCAGACCATAGTCTGGCTTTGGTTGTGGAAATATGGTGAAGAAATAAATTTCTGCCCTGGCTTGCTGGCTTCCGTAGGAAAACACTACCCGACATTCGTTTCCATTATAAACGGTATTAGCTTTTGCCTGGCCGTTAGTGAAACAGACAAAAGCTATCATTGGTTTTGTCTGGTCATAAGTTACCGCTCTGAATTCATCAGAATTTGTCCCTCCCCTAAGCGTTATTTCCTGCTTCGAATACAGCGCTAGCGGAATACTATCCGGAGTAACCCACATTTCACCGCTGGGTACAGTAAGCGTGACACCATAACTCATCCCTACCTCACTACCTGAACAATGATAAACCCGCGAGTCGCCGGGTAGGTTCCTGCGGAGAAATCCTCATCACTGGCATCAGAAATGGTGATCACGTTTCCCGATTGAGTAATGCGCCGACGTGATGATCCTGGCTGGTCCCCATTCCCAACAAAGAAAAACGACATATTTCTTCCCTGCGGAATGGAAAACTCCCATTGTCCTGATTTCTGATTTACGTCAATAAAAACAAAGCCTGTAACAGATACAGGCTTGATTCCATAGTTATTTGGGACACCATTGGCATCCCATGCGTTATAGCCAAAAGCCATCTGTCAAATTCTCCCTATTTTGCAACGCAGAACACCGTTCTGGTCATAAACAGCCAGACCAGAAGAATCAAGCTGAACGCGTCCTTCTCCTGGGACATTACCGTTCATCTCAAAAGCACCGCTTTTAGGCAAACGCCAGCCAGTGGAACCTGGCTGGTAGTCAGTCGACTGCAGACTGTCAGAAATCTGGCCAAAGTTAATCGTCAGGTTCCTGGCCATAGCCTGCTGCATATAGGCACCGTTCCCGTCGACACCGAAGACCAGATTGCTTTTATCGCCGTTAGGGACATATACCCCGAACGTATCAGCCTGCACCAGAAACTGTGACTGGCCACTGCCATCCATCCCCAGCTGAAGACCGGAGACATAGTGTTTACCGCCGGAGGACGTGCCAACCTTCACTCCCCACTGCGCACTCAGTTTCCCGTTCAGATCTGCCACAGTCGATGCCGTCTGCTGGACAGAGGCCGACATGTCCCCTACCTGCGACGTCAGTTGCGTCATACTTTCCGTCGTGGATTTTTCCAGGTCGGTAACGGTTTTATTCGTAGTGGTGATCGCGGCGCTGTTGTCGCCAATCATGCTGCGCATCTGGTTAAAACCATTCGCCATCGCCAGGCCATTGGCTGCGATAGTTTCGTCCTGCCGGGCAATACGGGCATCAGTGCTGTTAAGGCTGCTCTGCAGCTCCGTGAACTGCTTAGCCTGTGCGGTGATGTCACGTCCCTGCTGACTGACCGTCGCTGTCAGCTGCGTCACCGCATTCGCTGCCGCGCTCGCATCGGTCTGCGCTGCCTGAGCATCGGTCACATCGACAATATTGATATCATCCAAATACAGCGAGAACCCGGCGCCGCCCGATGGACCGCGAGTGGAAATCCACATCTGAGCGATACTGCGGTCGGCGGCCACGCTGGCGACTCCTGTCAGGAATGTCCATTTCCCACGGGTGATGTTCGTCTCATTTATGGTAACCGCGCCCGGCCACTGATTGGCTCCACCATTCTCACCGCGCGCATAGAGGCCAACAATTGCACTCCATGCGTTCGGCGCCGACATATCGCTGTCCATATATGCCCAGAGGGAGAAGCGGTACTTACCGCCACCTCGAACAGATAGCCATTTCCCCAGCATTTTATCACTGTTGCCGGTTTCGCCCGCTTTGCGGGTGATTTTGAGAGATTTCGACCCGTTACGGGAAACGTCTGTCGTTACTATGGCCGTATCACCATAGAGGCTCTTACCGGCAGCATATGACTCGAATGAACCGTCCACCCAGGGATTTAATCCCTGGCTTTGCAGCGTGCTCAGAGATGCGTTAATGGATGTGAGACTGCTGGCGTTTGCATCCAGATCTTTGCCTTGCTGCGTCACGGTATTCTGCAGCGCCTGTACCGTACTGGTATCCGCTTTCCCGGAAACGGTTTTGTTCAGCGAGCTGAGACTGTTATTCAGGTTCGTAATGCTGCCGGTGTGACTTGAAATCGTCCCTTCTGCATTCGTGACGCGGGAAGTCAGGCTACTGACCGCGTTGCTTGTCGCATCGAGATCCACTCTGTCAGTGATATCGATGAAATAAAAATCATCGAAATACTGATTACCCGATTTGAGTGAGGAATTGATCGAGACATCCACTTTGCCCGTTATCGTGGCTTTCCATGTACCGGTCAGCTCAACCCATGATGAGCTGGCAGGCCTGAACTGCAGTTCATACAACAGGCTGCTGCTACCAATACGCAGTTTATTATTACCCTGGGCATCGAGAACGGAACCAGCCTGACAGCGGGTAAAAACACCGATTTTATAGGTGCGATCTTTTGTGACATCCACGGACTGAGAGACTGCGCCAGTCCCCGTACCGCAGGACAAAATCCTGCTGCCGGTGTTGGGTGACTGGGCATCAATCACCGTGATAAAAGCACCACCGCCACTGTATCCGGTCAGACCGCGCTCAAATGACGGGTTGGCCAACAGGTTACCGACGAATCTTTTCGACGCGTCATTATCGGCAACCAGACTGTCGATGCCGGCATTCGCCGTGTTCAGGCCGTTCTGCAGACTGGTGATATTACTGCTCTGGGTTGAGATATCCTTCCCTTGCTGCGTCACCGTGTTTTTCAGGTTTTGCAGTGCTTCTGCATCTGCTTTTTTACTGACGTTGCTGTTGGTCGTATTAAGACTGTTCTGCAGGCTGGTGATGCTGTTGCCCTGGCTTGTCACTTTGCCTTCCGCGTTCGTCACCCGCGTAGTCAGACCGCTGATAGCCCCGGCATTGGCTGAGATATTCACCTCATCCGTAACATCGACCAGATAGAAATCGTCGAAATACTGTGCGCCGGATTTAAGGGACGAATAGATCGACACATCGACCATCCCGTCGACCGTCGCCTTCCATGTGCCGGTCAGCTCAACCCATGATGAGCCGGTTGGCAGATTCGCGGTGTCAAACTGGCGGTCGTACAGCAAACTCGTGCCGCCAATACGCAGTTTGTTATTGTTTCCGTCCTGCATGACCGAACCAGCCTGAGCGCGGGCAAACACGCCGATTTTATAGGTGTTGCCTTTGACGACAGGCACTTTCTGTGTGATCCCGGCAAGCCCCGCAGCACACATCAAAATCCTGCTGCCAAAATTGGGGGACTGAGCGTCGATAACTGAGGTCACATTGTTCCATCCGGTAAACGCATCCTGACCACGTTCAAATGACCCGTTGGAGATCATGTTTCCCGGAATTTTGCCATCCGCGGCCAGACTGGTCATGGCATCACTCAGGGTATTTGCCAGCTGCGTCAGACTGCTGCCCTGAGAGGCCAGCTTTTGGCCCTGATCCGTTACGGTGTTCTGCAACGTAGACAGCGCCGTTGCATCGGCCTTCCTGTTGACATTGGCATTCGTCGTCGACAGATCGCCGGTCAGCTTCGTAATTGCGCTGTTCGCCGCCGTGATGTCTTTACCCTGCTGCGTTACCGTGTTCTGCAGTGTCTGAACGGTATCCGCATCCGCCTTTTTGCTGACACTGGTATTCGTCGTTTTTAGCCCATTTTCCAGCTTCGTGGTCCGGCTCCCGATGCTGCTGAGCGTATCACCCTGCTGGGTGACTTTCGTCGTCAGAGACTCAACGGCAGAGGCGGTATTGTCAGCGGTATTTTGTGCCTTGTTTGCCGCCGTCACGTTGCGCAGATGCCAGTCAGTTGCATACCAGATGGTGCCGAACGGAGAACTCTGGTTCACCTGCAGGAACGGTCGCATCAGATTCGTGTCGGACGGTACGGTGAAGCGCCAGGTCACGCGCGTCCATGCTGCTGTGGCTTTTGTATTGCCACCGGAGGACCTCGCTTTGACATCGCCGGTAACGGTGGTTGCCCGACCGATGTAAAAATTAAAGTCGGCACTGCCTGCACCGCACGCAACCAGCGCAGACATTTCAAAAACGTCGCCCGGTGTGACGGCAATATTGTTGATGACGGGAATATGGTCACGACTGGCAAGACGGATCACATATGCAAACGGACACCCTGCAGGAACGCCATCAGCGTCGGAGGCCTGCACGGTATACCCCATGCGGTTATAAGCCGGGTCAAGCGACGGATTCGGGATGTAATCATCCCCGGCCGCTTTCGCGGCAAGGATCGCGGCATTCAGTTCAGTAATTTTGCTGCCGGCAGAAGAGATATCATTCCCTTGCTGCTCCACTTTGTTTTGCAGACTCTGTAACGCGGTGGTGTCAGCCTTTTTACTAACATTGTTGTTAGTTGTGTTAAGGCTGTTACGCAGGTTCGTCAAATCAGACGCCTGAGACGTTACTTTCCCCTCAACGGTATCAACCCGGCCGGACAGACTGCTGACGGCCGAGGCATCCGCTTTATTCGCCACGCCCGTAGCCGAGGTGACATCAATGTTCCGCAGGTAAAGTCGTGCACTGTTAGCCGGAGACCAGCCGCCGGCTGCAAAACGCAGGTAAACATAGCGTCCGGTGAAGGTTGCCGGGATGTCCAGCGTGACAGTCCGGCTCTGCCACTGCGTGGTGACGCCGTCCAGCCACGGGGATTGTGAGGTCAGCCAGTTTACCGGGTCTCTGAGACTGGCGATAAACCCGACCGTGTCCGAACTGTACGCCGTGATGGCTTCCGACATTTTAAATTCAAACGTCACCGTCAGAGAGACACCCGCTTCCACAGGAATTCGTGTGATGTTCGCCACCCGGACAGAGCCCGTGGTCGTCCGGATGGCTTTCTCGCTCGCATCCCAGGTAAACCCCGAGCCAGTACCTGAATCTTCCCACAGCGAGGCATCAGTTTTCAGGCTGCCGTTACCAATCAGACTGCCTTCCGACAGGCTGTTTTCCAGCATCGTCACCAGATCGCTCTGCGAGCTGAGGGCATCCCCCTGCTGCGACACGGTATTCTGCAGATTCTGCAGGGCGGAGGCGTCCGCTTTCTTCGTGATATCAGACTGTACTGCCGTCAGGTCGTTACGCAGTGAAACAAGGGAATTCCCCTGAGATGTGACCTTCCCCTCTGCCGCGGTCACCCGTGAATCCAGATTACTTGTTGCGTTCGCATTCGCATCGATATCAATGCGGTCGGTGATATCAGTGAATGTCACGTCGTCATAATACTGGATACCGGCACTGAGGTAATACATCAGCCCGACAGTGATGATGCGGTCCGTCGCCGGCTTATAACGCAGGGTGGTCTGCTGCCACGTTGTCGTGGAAATCGTAGCAGGATCGAGCTGCTTATCCGCTACCGCTGATCCGTCAGTGTTCCCGATACGTAATTTGTTATTGCCCGCAGAGCCGGGCGCCATAGTGGTGCCTGCGGCCACTTTCGTCCACGCGGAAAGCTCATAAGTGTGACCACCCAGTACCGAAATATTCTGCTGCAATGCCGCTGTGCCGGAAGCAGGTGCCAGACGCAGCGCCATTTTCCCACTACGTGGTTGCTGTAGCTCAACAACGGAGGCCTGAGAAGTCCAGCCGTTCCAGCCATCCTGTCCACGTTCGAATGTACTGTTTACCAGCAGGTTTCCCGGCGCGCTGGCATCCACATCAGCTTTCACGGCATCCAGCCCGGACTGTGTCGTTGTCAGACTGTTGTTCAGCCGGGTCAGCTGAGAAGCCTGAGAGGTCAGCGTGTTCCCCTGTTGCAACACGGTATTCTGTAAAGAAGACAGGGCTGCGGTATCCGCTTTTTTCGCCAGTGTCGCTTTTGCGGCATCCAGATCTGACTGCGTGGTCGTCAGGCTGTTTTGCAGTTTCGTGAGGGTGCCGCTCTGGGTCGATAATGAATCCCCCTGCTGCTTCACCGTGTTCTGAAGCGTCGTCAGCGCCGTCGCATCAGCTTTTTTGCTGACGTTACTGTTGGTAGTGTTGAGGCTGTTCTGCAGATTCGTCAGACTGGTGCTCTGGCTGGTTATCGCACTTTCGTTTTTCGAAACTCGGTTTTCCAGAGCAGTGGTCGCCGCAGCGGCGGCATCAATGTTAACCGCATCAGTGATATCCACGACATACGCATCATCCATGTAGACCTCACCCGCACTCAGCGATGCGCGCAGTGAAATCTGCATGGTGGCGTCTGCCGGTGCACGATATTCCAGACTTACGTCCGCCCAGGCATTACCCATATTTTCCAGTGTCAGCAGAACGTTTTTCACTTCAACATTGTTCGCGTCACGCAGGCTGATTTTGGTATTCCTGGCATTAGCAATCACGACAGCGGCATTACGTCGTACCCATGCGCCAACACGATACGTCCGCCCGCCTTTAACGACAAAAGACTGCGTCAGCATCGCATCGCCGGCGGTGATCATGCGAATGATGTTTTTCCCGGTATGCGGCCCCTGTGCGGCATAGACCTGCCAGTTATTGCCGTCGTTACTCCAGCCTTCTGTACCGCGCTCAAAGCTGGCGTTGGAAAGAAGGTTGCCCGGTGTTTTCCCGGCCGTATCAACATCCGCCGCCAGCTTACTCAAATCGTTCCTGGTGGCGGACAGGCTGTTGTTCAGCGTCACGAGCTGTGAGCTCTGGCTGTTCAGCGCCCTGCCCTGATTCTCCACCGTGCTTTTCAGTTCCTGCAAAGCAGTGGCATCGGCTTTTTTCGCCACGTTCCCGTCGGTGGTGTCGAGGCGATTTTTCAGGGAAGACAGATCACTGGAGGCAGAGTAGAGCGTTTTCCCCTGCTGTGTCACAGTGTTCTGCAGACTTTGCAGTGCGCTTGCATCGGCTTTCTTACTGACATTTGCGTTGGTGGTGTTCAGGCTGTTCTGCAGATTCGTCAGACTGTTACCCTGAGAAGTGATGCTCCCTTCCGCCGTCTCAACACGGCTAGAGAGTTCACTCACTGCAGAGGCATCTGCTTTTCCGGCGATCCCGGTTGAGGAATAAACCTCGATATCTTTCAGGTAAAGCCGGGCACTGTTCGACGGAGACCAGCCCCCCGCAGCAAAACGAAGGTAAACATACTGCCCGGTGAATTTATCGGGGATCGTAAATGTCAGGGTCTGTCGCTGCCATTCTGTCGTGACCGCTGTAAGCCATGATGCCTGGGAAACCAGCCAGTTCGTTTGATCGTTCAGGTCCGTAATGAAACCCACCGAATCAGACGAAATGGCCGAAATGGTCTCTGTCGTCTTAAACTCAAAGCTGAGTGTCAGCGTCATCCCGACTTCCACAGGAATACGTGTGGTGTTGGCGATCCGGATAGAACCTGTGGTGGTGCGCAGCGCTTTTTCGGCGGCCTCATATACAAACGCAGAGCCTGAGCCGGAGTCCGCCCAGAAGGTGGCGTCGTTGTCCAGACTGCCGTTTGAAATCAGGCTCCCCAGACGCAGGGAATTTTCCAGCGTGGACAACTGATCGCTCTGAGAGGAGAGCTTCCCTTCGGCATCCGAGACGCGTCCGGTCAATGCGGACAATGCCTGAGCATCGGCCTTTTTGTTCACCGCGCTGTTTGTTGAGGCTAAGCTGTTCTGCAGCTGCGTAATGCTGTTACCGGCAGACGTAATATCTTTACCCTGCTGCGTCACGGTGCTCTGCAGCGCGCCCAGGGCAGAAGCATCCGCTTTTTTAGCCACGTTCGCATCCGTCGTGCTGAGACTGTTTTTCAGACCGGAGATATCGCTGGATGCAGTGGTGATATCTCTGCCCTGCTGCTCCACCGTATTTTGCAGCGTCTGTACAGCGGCAGCATCAGCTTTCTTCGCAACGTTCGCATCCGTCGTTTTTAGACTGTTTTTCAGATCTGTGATACTGGATGACTGTGACGTAATATCCTTACCCTGCTGCGTCACCGTATTCTGGACTGAAGCGATAGCAGAGGCGTTGGCGTCTATATTGACGCTGTCTGTCACATCGATGACATAGAAGTCATCAAAATAACGATTTCCGGCTGTCAGGTAGTTATTCAGTGTTACTGGAAGGCGGGCTGTTTCCGTTGCTTTCCAGCGCTTACTGTATTTTGTCCAGTCCGTACCAGCTCCGGTATACGGAACCTCCAGTACTGGATTACCTGCGCTGTTGCCGATTCTTAACTTATTGTTGCCGGCGCCATTGTCCGTCGTGCCCGCGATCTGCTTAACCCAAACACCTACCTCGTAAGTGCGACCCTTAACAAAGTCGATAGTCTGACCCGGGGCAACACTGCCAGGATCAACTTTTAGTGCACGTGTACCGGTTCGCGGCGCCTGTACTGCCACCACCGTGCTCTGTGCACTAACCCCGATATACCCGTCCGTTCCACGTTCAAAGGACGGGTTGACGATAAGGTTGCCTGGAATGGCGGAAGCAGCGTCGGAATCCGCGATAACATTGTTCAGCGAATTGTTCAGCCGGGTAATGCTGTTGCCCTGACTCGACACTTTTCCTTCCGCGGATGTAACACGGGATGTCAGGTCACTGACTGTCGTCGCGTCAGCCTTCTTCGCCACATTGCTGTCAGTCGTATCGAGCGACGTTTTCAGGTTCGTGATGCTGCTGTTAGCGGCAGTGATATCCTTACCTTGCTGAGTTACCTGATTCTGCAGTGACTGGACAGCGGCAGCATCTGCTTTTTTGCTCACATCGCTGCTGAGGCGGTTCAGGCTATTCTGCAGGTTCGTGAGACTGGCCCCCTGAGAAGCCAACGTGTCCCCCTGCGTGGTAACCTGCGTTTTCAGCGTCGTCAGCGCCGACGCATCGGCCTTTCCGGCCAGGGATGACTTCAGGCCGGTGATGTCGGATGCCATCGCCTCATCGGCTGTATTCAGCGTATCAAGGGACTGGTTTATCGTTGACAGGCTGTCGTTGATCCGGGTCTCAAGAGACTGTCGGGCGGAAGCTTCGGCCTTGTCCCCTGTGACTCGTGCCTGTTGTTCCTGATAAATCAGACCAGAACTGACTTTGGTCAGATCATTTCCGTCATACGAGCCTCGCAGCTGAACAGCCAGGTCTTGTCTGTTTGCCGCCTCTGCCGCGTCCGCCTGCGTCCGGGCAAGCTGCTCGTTCTGCAGCGCGGCCATGCCGGCCCCCGGCGTCGGACGTCCCACGGCCAGCCAGTCAATTAAGAAGTAATTCTCTTCATTCTGACCCTGCGCCAGATCTAAACGGAAACGACGGATGCGCTGCGATGGCAGCCACGGAATATCATGCAGCGTGACCGTCGCCGTATCGTTAACGTCATATTCCGGCTCATCAATCACAACTGAACGCGCATTATCCCAGCCGGATTCGTCCGCGCCAATCCAGAGCAGGCGTCCATTCCATGCCGGGTTACCGACTTTTTTCAGGCGAAGCTTGATGAAGCGGTAGGCGGCGGCATCGATGCCCAAATCATTCGGGGAGCGGGCACTGGAAGTACCGTTATCCGCTTTCAACCATCCATCATCCGTGACGAGCATTGGCGTGTAACCATTGTCATCTTCGGTCCAGCCCTCATTGCTGGTATCAAAATACCAGATATTCAGAGGATCAAACTGTTCGCCCGTACCGGCGGCAACCTGGGAGATTTGTTGTGCCAGTGACTCTGTAGCCGTCTGCAGCTGTGAGTTGAGGGAACGGATCGCGGCTTCGCGATTATTCTCCTCATTCAACAATGCATCCGCACGCGCTTTCGCTTCACTGGACACCGCACTAATACGCTCAGCTGTTTCATTTGCCAGTGCATCGGCTGTTCTGGTGTCAAGCTCAGATACGGCTTTCACTCGGGCGGCATTTTCTGCAGCGATAGCATCGTTACGTTTCTGTGCTTCGTCAGCAATAGCCTTACTCCGGGCAGCAGCTTCATCCTTCACGGCATCTGAAATCGCCGTTGCCCGGGCCCGGGCTTCATCTGCCAGCGCGTAAGCTCGATCAGCTGCTTCCCGGGCAATGGCATCCGATAGTTCAGCCGATTCCTGTGCAATAGCGTTTGCCCGGTCAGCAGACTCCCGGGCAATGGCATCAGACAGTTCAGCCGACTCGCGCGCGATGGCTGCTGTCCGGTCAGCCGATTCCTGAGCAATAGCACTGGCCCGCGCCAGCGCCTCATCCGCCAGGGCTTGTTCGATGTCATTTCTGGTTTCCTGCACCAGTTGCTGCGCTTCCTGCTTCGCATCCGTTACCTGTGAAGCAACGTCCTTTTTCGCTGCTTCAATTGCCGAGTCCACCTCTTCGGCCACGGCCCGGGTATCAATCTCTTTCACCAGTGACTGATACGTTTCCGTATCTTTAATGGCTTCATCCAATTGCTGGAAGTAATCACTGACGTTATCGCTGGACATTCCCTGCACCCAGTCGGTCCATGACGAGGCATTGCCCAGGCGGTCAACCAGACGCGCGCGGTACCAGAACTGCGTGGCAATCTGCAGGCCCATCTGCTGATACTTTTTACCGGGGTACGCCAAATCAGTTAGCGGCAGTGCTCCGTTGCCGTTCTGGTTCGGGCTGTACTGCAGTTCAGTACGCTGAGTATCCTCTGCTCCTGCAGGAAACTCCCAGCGGATTTCAATACCTGCGGTCAGTGAAACGGTTGTCAGCGCCAACGGCGGCAGCGGTTCGCCAACTTTCCCGGTCAGGGTCTTCTCTTCGGAATACGCCCAGCCGCTCGAGATCTCCGCCGCATTGATCGCGCAGACGCGAACCAGGTAACGACCGGCATAAATGCCGCTGACCTCAAACGAGGTGGTCGAGCTGCGCGGCACATTAATCCAGTTCCCGTCGTTACGGCGCCACTGCGCTTCGTAGGCAATAGCACCGCTGACCGCTGACCAGTTAACCTGCATCGTTTCGACGCTGATCCCCTGATTCACGACCGAGCGGGATGTGATGACAATATCCTCTGGAGGTGACTGGTTGCCCGCCGGCAATACGCTAACCGGGCGCTGGTCGATAATAGCGCCGGTATCGATGCGGGCGAATTTATCCGGATCATGTGCCACGCCGGTGATCGTGAGGGTGGCATCGCTGTTCTCTTTTACCCCTGTAACCCGGTACTGCTGCAGGAAGAGGTCATCGGATTCAATGGCCCAGACGCATTCCCGTTCTGGTGTCTCACTGTACGCCGTTGTGACCGTAATCTGCCGGCGTCCGTTAACAGCCTGAATGGTCCGGCTCTGTGAGATACCGGATGGCAGGTTTAGCTGGAGACGGTCGCCAGGTTTGGCATCCACATCTCGATCCAGCGTAATCACCCGGCCATTCACCGCACTGATTCTCCCGCCGTTGACCCGTCCGGCCAGCAACTCATCCGCCAGGGCAATGATATAACCGGGTTGAGGAATGCGACCGTCCAGCCCCACATCAAACTCAACGACCCGGTCTTTGTTGTTGGTCAGTATGCCCCACAGCCCCTTACGGTGGGCTTCGCTCTGGCGCGTACAGCCAATCGCGGTCATTTCGAGCTGGTTAAAACTGTAGCGGGAAACCAGTTCCGGGATAAACGCCGGCTCCATTGCATCAGCATAAGCATTATCCGGATCAGACCAGGAAATCAGGGCGTTGGTGTACCGAACCTGGCTGCTGCTGCTCGAATAACGGGGTTTGCCGACAATATTGGCGCGCGTATAGGTAAAATCGACATCACGCGGCATATCAGCCTGCACAACAATCTGCTCACCGTTCCAGCAGGTCATGCCCCGGAAAATGGCGGCAAAGTCTCGCAGCACGGTGTAAGCATCGTTGCGTTCCTGGACATAGACGTTACAGGTATAGCGCGGCTCCATGCCGTCACCACCACGCCCGTCAGGAACCAGCTGATCGCAGTACTGTGCAATCTGGTACAACGTCCATTTCGAAATATTGGCGCTGCTCAGACGATTACCGAGACCAAAACGGTCAGCTGTAACAATGTCGTAATAGATCCAGGCCGGGTTATCCGTCCAGGCCCATTTAAACCCGCCGGTCCAGACCCCGGTATATTCACGAGTTTCCGGATTGTAGTTATCCGGCACACGAATCACTCGCCCACGCGGCTCACAGGAAATTTGCGGAATGCTGCCATTCAACTGGCTGGCGTCGAACTCGATATAAAGCAACGCGGTGTTGGGATAACGCAGTTTGGCATCAATCACTTCGGTGTAGCTCTGCAGCGTCATCACGTCGCCGACTTTGACACTGTTCGCATCCGGAGTGATTTTACGCAGGCGTAGCGTCCAGGTACTGCCGGCCTGGGGCAGATCAATGCGATGGCTCCGCTCATAGCCGGAGGTGGCTTTACCCGTGACAGCGGTTTCCAGTACCGTCTGCCAGGCGCCGCCATCGGTCTGCAGGTCAATCGCATACTCAACGGTATTGCCCACCACGTCGCCGTCATCTTCCTGTTTCATCAGGGACGGCCATTTCAGGCGGACGCGAACGGCGGATAGCTGGGTATTGGTAAAGGTATGGGTCCAGGCTGTCTTGCTGGAAACTTCCGTTCCTACACTTATTTCATTTTCAGTACCGGGAATACCCTGAATATACGTCTGAGCCTGCGTACCGGGGCGAAATTCCCAGTACACGCCACTGAAGTTTTGCGAACCATCAGCATTTTCAAGCGGGGTACCATCGCGATAAATATTCTTCCCAGTTAAACCACCTGCAAATTCCCCCTCACCTAATGCGATCAGAATTTTGGCTTTCGCAGCGGACTGTAAATCATTCGGCTGTTCCGTCGGTGTACGCGGTTTTGAGTCGCCACCCTTGCGCCCTTTAATTATGTTATTTGCCATATTACGCCCATAAAAAAACCACCGCAAGGTGGCCTGGATTGGATGGTTTACTGAATAAAACTTATTGCTGGTCTTCTACATAAATACCAGCAGATATAATGGCGCCACCAATTCGGCGTTTGCCATAAAGCAAAGGGACTGGGTATCCCTGAGAGGCAGTGTTCGTCACGCCCCCAAAGGCGTAGGACGCTTTATTGTCAGCGGATTCTTTTCGTGCCAGGCCTGCTGGCTGTGGGGAAAGCATCTGAACAACGCCGCCGAGCATCATGGCACCGCCAGCCAGCCCAATATTCCACGCAGTACCTGAGACTAAAACACCGGCGCCGGCAGGTCCAAGCATAACGGCAGCAGCTATGATTACTGCGCCAAGGATAGTCTGCAATACTCCCGCTTTTTTGCTACCAATGACTACAGGGACAATGCGAATTACTTCCCCGTTTATGGGGAATCCTAAGTCATCTAGACCTATATTTTTTTCATCCTTAAATACCGCATAGGTTAATCCGCGTTCTTCACTGGATATCATGAATTTTTCAAAACCCGGTATCGTATTTGCTAACGCTATACCTGCTTCATGCGTAGTAGAAATCAATCGATGATGAACTTTTCCAAACATTTTTCCCAAGGTGCCAGAAAGCTCAATCCTTGTCATTGTTTCTTTCATATATACCCCAAAAATGAAGGCCTGAATATAATCAGGCCTATAATTTTTAAAGATGCACTTCTTTAATTAATTCCTTTCCATTCCTTAAAATGGTGACTTTCACGTTATCCCCTAAGTGATATTTTTCCATCGCCGAGGTCAAGTCGTACTGGCTTCGCACCGCATCATTCCCTACCGCTGTGACAATATCATCATCACGTAAACCTGCTTTATAAGCAGGACCGCCATTAGTAACACCTTTTATTAACATCCCTGCAGAATAAGACGTGTTTTGTACCTCATTCCCCTTGGTGTCAGACATTCTTGCCATAAAACCCATTCTGACTGGTGCAAATTTCTCAATATAATCATTAATATATTTATTGAAATTAATAGCAGCCTGATATACATCAGGAACGCATCCAAACATATTTGAGCATGATATACGTACGTTTATTGAGCTAGCACCTGTAGGCAAAGGATTTTTGGTTACTTGGCATGCAATTGATGCACTATTAGCAGGGGAATTGTATGTTTCTATATAATCACTACTATAGTTCTGGATTTTCATTCCACAATTCTGATTCACCCACTGTCTTGCTGCAGCCCAAGCCGCATCGCATTGTTTTTGGGATGAACAGTATGGCGTGGTTCTATCAATTTCAGCTTGCTGCTTTTGTCTTTCTGAGTTTGATACACATCCTGCTAGTGCCAATGTGGCTAAAAAAATACCTACTTTCTTCATATCCATATTCCCATGAGTAAAGGAAGTTAGATGGTACCAAAGAGAAGTGATATATAAAGCCTAAGTTAATGTTTTGTATCGAACAATCTTCATCGTCCTTTCCATCCAGTATCCACCATACGGTACACGCTTGCTGAGATGGCCATACAGGTGATGCAGCAGCATATTCCCTTCCAGCAGAATTCCGGCGTGGTTCCACTTATCCGCCTGCACCTGCATGATCACCATATCACCTGCTTGCGGTGGACCATTAAACTCACGGAACCCGCATTCATACCAGCAGTCCTGATAAAAATTATCGGGATACTCCTTTTCCCACCACGGATAGTCGACGCGGTAATCGTGCAGCTCGATGCCGTGGGTTTGCCGAAAATAGCTCATCACCAGACCCCAGCAATCGTAGTGGCCCAGCACGAATGGTCGCTCGAGGAGCGGCAACTCACCACGCGGGTGAATGGTACGGAGATCGCCTTCTGGCCAGCTGATAATATGCCAGGGGAGAAGGGTTGCGTCGCATTGCGCTTTATCCAGTTCGCTCGGCTGGGTGGTGGCATCAGGATGGCTGTGAACAATACCGGTGATCGTTCCCCATTCCTCAACCTCCGCATAATCCTCCGGCGCCAGCACAAAATTATCTTTCGACTCTGTGGCCAGGTTCCGGCAGGGAAAATAACGCTCCGCTCGGCCCTTCTGGGCGACGAGGCCGCAGGCCTCGCGCGGATATTCTGCGGCCGCATGTTCCTGGATGGCCTTAATCGTTTTCTGACGCATATCAGCTCCTGATTAATGAAGTGCCGGGGAACCCGCCAAACGGCAGTTCACTATTCTCACCATGACGTAATTTGCAGGCCGTGAGCGTGCCGTTGCAGACATCCTGCGACGGGTCATCAACTGGCTGATTGTTCCTGTCAAAATACCGGGTGCCGGCATAGTCGCACCCGTTACCACTGCGGTATTGATTGCGGATGCACCAGGTGCAAATCGCATGCAGCTGGCGAGTGGGGATCATTATCCCCTGCAGGGCAAACGGGCTGGAGAGAGTAAATTCCACCTTCTCATCGTCTTCATAATGCTTTACGTCAATGAAGAAAAGGCGCCGTTTCTCCTGCGTAGGATCGGCTGAGGCATTCCCGTCCGGGAAGTTCTTCGCATCGAGATACTGTTTTTGTGTGTCGTGGATGACAACCCGCGCCAGAGCCAGATCATCGTAATGAAGACAGAGCGCGGATATCTTTCCGTCGATGTTCCCTACCCGCAGCGTTGGCTGCGCGTCGCTGCCAGTGGTGGATGACTCGATCCCTTCGATTTCACATGGCCAGGCTTTATACTCCCGCCCCTGCCACCAGATGCTTTTCGCCGGCAGCTTATTCAGGTCGCCGCCAGCGGCGAGGATTTCGGCTGCAGTATGGGGAACGTTATAGCCGTGGAAATACAAAACCTCGTCCAGGCCAAACGCCTGGCCATCGATCTCCAGGAGACGAACCTCATCGCCTGGCTCTAACTTCTGATAATTCGCGTTAAGGCTCATGGTTTAAATGCCTGAATAAAAGTGGCTGAAAGTGAGTAATTTCCGCCGCCCAGCGGCACCGGTTTGTATTGTTCGCAGCGGTAAAGCCCCACCTCTTCCAGAGGCGGGGTCCACTGAAACGCGCGGGTGCCGGCATGACGGTCGAGGAACTGCTTAATCGGACGGATATAGTCCTCCGTACCGACAAAACTCAGCTCCCAATCCTGTGATCGGGTGTTAATACCATCGCCGGATACCTGCGCATACCCGTCACCGAACTGCGCCTTCCGGACACGAAAGTTAACGGTCTGCTGGGGATTAACCCGCGGACTCCAGGTGAATATCTCAATAGCCATCAACGTTGTCCTTTAACTGCATTCCAGACCATCCCCCCAGGGCGCATATCCTGCGCCATCAGCTCCCTGTATTTTTTCTCCACAAACGAGCCAATCTGCTGGCCAAACTGCTCAAAACCAGCCGGCGCCTGCGTTGAGGTATTTCCGCCTTCAATCGTGATATAGACCTTTGGCCCTTCCGACGTGCCGGCGTTCTGGCCGCCGGCGTTCTGACTTCCACCAACAGCACGTACACCCAGCGAACCATCGCCGGCACGTGTCAGTGGCATGATGGCCTCCGGCCCGGCCTCACCAAATACGCCAGCCCCCTTTGCGAAAGCGAAGAACTGCGGAGAGTCGTAGACCTGATTACGGTATGTACTGAGGGATGGCGAGTCGTAGACGCCGCCTTTG
Source organism: Klebsiella sp. TF21-TM (assembly GCF_019753495.1). Taxonomy (NCBI): domain Bacteria; kingdom Pseudomonadati; phylum Pseudomonadota; class Gammaproteobacteria; order Enterobacterales; family Enterobacteriaceae; genus Klebsiella; species Klebsiella sp. TF21-TM. The sequence continues at coordinate 41,095 of NZ_JAIJYL010000033.1, forward strand.
GCGTTAAACTGGAAGTTACTGGCGGCATTCTGGATCGCCGTCCCCGAACCTGCATCTGCAGCACCCGCAGCGCCCGTGACAACGCTGGTCCCGACGCCCACCACGCCCATAATGGTTTGCATGACCGAACTGGTGACCAGCGCCTGAGCGGCCATATCAACGAGGTTTTTTATGATTGACTGTGTGAGCGAGGAAAACAGGTCAGCCATGTTCTCCTTAAAGCTTCTCGTCCGCGTCAGCATGCTCGTCAGGAAGTTGCTCGAGCGTTCATGGGCCGTTTCAAATAACCCGACGGCTAGGCTCTGGAATTCGCCCTGTGATCGATATAACTCCAGCGACGTCTGATATTGCGAATCTGCAGAATCCTTCGTCGCCTTCTTCATCAGCATTTCGTACTGTTCTTTGCTGATCGCGCTGCTCTGATAGTACGACAGCAGCAAAGCCTGCCGCTGCGTTAACTGATTGCGGAGTGCTACCAGTGGATCAACCTCACCGGCGATATCCAGTTTAGGCGCCGCGATTTCGTCAGCCTTTGCCTGCAGCAGCTCTTTCGCGGTATCTCTGGCCAGAGTTATTCGTGCGGCCTGGTACTCTTTTTCATCAAGAAGGCGAGCTTTGAAAAGCTCAGCCAGGTCCCGGCTGGCTTCCTGCTCTTTTCGCAGAGTTTCCTGGGCGGGGGAATACTGCGCGGCCAGATCCAGTCGCTGTTTCTGGTAATTCTCTGCGTTCATTAACAGCGCGCGCTGCAGGTCAGCATCACTGGCGCCATTTTTCTTCGCCGCTTCCTGCAGCTCCCTGTTACTGTCCTTTTCCTGCAGGTTAATTCTGGCCAGGCTGGACGCATGGGCTTCTTCAATTTGCTGCCGCAGCGTTTTGAACTGGTCGACCTGGGACTTACTGCCTTTCCCCGTGCCGGTACCGCCATCGCCGCCCCAGGGATTTCCCTCTCCGGTCTCTTTAGGGGGCGTGCTTAACGCCCCTTTCAGATCGTCCGTAAGGGAGGTTATTTTTCCCGATAAACCCAGCTGAGCCAGTGTTTTTGCATCACTGACACGCTTAATGTTTTCCTCAGTTTTGCGGAGTCCCTCGTTAACGCTTTCGAGATCCGCCCGTGCACGCGCCTGGCCTTTTGTCACCCCTTCCAGCTGGCCGAAGGGGTCAAACCCTTTCAGGCTGTCGATACGACTGTCGGCATCCTGAATCTCTTTCATCAGCTGGTTACGCTGCACGACCTGGTTTTCGTACTTATCCTCCAGGTCGAACTGCTTCACATTTAACTGGTTAAGCGAGAGGCGCATCAGCGCTTCACTGGTTTCCACTACGGCATCTTTTAAATCAATGGCCGATTGCCGGGCTTCTTTTGCCTGTTGATGGAAATACAGTAATGCAGATCCAGCCAGCGTCGCCGCGCCAACCGGACCACCAACAAAAGCCAGGGCGCCTCTTGCCAGGCCCACCGCAACAGAGGCCGCGCGGGCTGATATCGACAATTGCCGGTTTGCCGCCGCCAGTTTCAGTTTCGCCTGGCTGGCCAGATTGGTTTGTTCAGTTTCCTGTCGGATGAGGCGGGCAAACTCATCTTGGTAACTGATATTCATCCCGTACTGTTTAGCCGTCCGCTCCATCTGCCGGTAGTGGCCAAACTCAGCGTCGTTCTGTTTCAGGATGGCAGCTGTCGAATCCAGCGTTTTGCGGGCAATATCCGCATCAGCCTGCGCCCGCGCTTTTACCGCCGCCTGGCTTTCCCGCCAGGCCGCGATATTCTCCCGCAGCCCTGCGGTCAGTTTCGTGGATAGCACGGGGATCAGACTGTAAAGCGCCACGCTGGAGACGGTGTTGAAATTGTCTGCCAGGCTGTTCAGTGCCTCCGTGGCAACCTGAATCCCGCTGCGGAGTGGCCCGTTACTGCTCTGGCCGATCTTAATGACCATCCCTTCAAACGCACTGCTCAGACCCAGCAAATCGCCGTTCAGGTTGTTAACCCTGATGGATGCCTGCTCATGCGCCGTTTTGGTACCGGTCAGGGAAGCGGTCAGCTCATCAAGCCTTGAACGGTTCTGGACCAGGATAGACGCCGCATTCAGGTTCTCCACGCCAAACAGTTTTACGGCCTGGGCCGTGGAGAGATTTTTCCCGGATAGATTGGTCAGCGCCTGGCTGAGACCAACCACGGACGGCTTGAGACTCTTGTCCGTGCCCTTTTCCAGATTCAGGATGACGTTACGCAGCGCCGTGCCGGCTTCACCGCCTTTAATTTCACGCTCTGCCAGCACCTGAATCGCGGCATTCAGCTGCTCAAAACCAACGCCGGCCTGTGCGGCTGCGACGCCACCATTTTTAATGGCGGCCGCTGTATCCACAATCTCCGACGACCCGTACTTCGCGCCGGCGGCCAGCACGTTGATATAACGATCCGCCTCCTGCGCGCTCGCCCCGTACTGGTTTAAGGAGAGCGCCAGCGTTCTGGTCGCATCGGGCAGCGTTGTGCCGGCGGCCTGCGCCAGGATAAGCGCGCTGTTCGTAGCCTTCTGCAGTCCATCGGACGTTTTTAAAAGCTCCGGTTTAGCCGACGCCATCAGCTTTAGCGCCTCGGCGGCCTGGCTGGCGCTGTACTCTGTCGTGCGTCCCATTTCCTGCGCAGCCAGATCCAGCGCTTTCATTTCAGCAGCAGTCGCACCGGTGATGGCCTGCAGGTCTGATAATGCCTGTCCATATTGTCTGGACGTGGTGACGATCGTACCGATGGAAAGACCGGCTCCTGCCAGCCCCGCCAGCCGGCTGGCCATCCCGGATATCGACAGACCGACCTTCTTATAGGCGTCCTCCGTCTTTTTCGCGTCCGCCTGGGCATTACGGTTAAACCGTCGTGACTGGTTCTCCGCATCGCCATACGCTCCCAGCAGCTGGGATTTAAAACTGGCTGCGTTCAGGTGCAGCCCGACCGCTAAAGATGCGACGTCTGCCATTACATTAATGCCCTCATGACTGCCGCGCATTCATCATCGACCCGGGATGGCGCAGGTGTGGTTTCGGTAGGTGGCGTGTTTTCATCGCCAGGACGGCGGAAAGTGCCCTGTTTCAGGAAGTAGGCTCGCCAGTGGTACAGAGTGTTTGCCGGCAATGCGGCAATTTTGGATGGGTCAGGCTCGCCCCAGCGGTCGGCCAGCCAGAAAATCAGCTCCAGCCAGGGCGAGTCACTCAGTTTTTTTCCGCTTCCTCCAGCTTGCCGATTGCGTGTTGCTTCACTTTTTCCACTGCAGCCAGCAGTTCGGGGTTTTCATGGGCCTTCAGCAGCTCGGCTGCCGTGGGTTTAAACTCATCCGGAATGGCCGTTCCATCCGGCTGAACCAGTGCATCGATGACGATCTGGATGACTTGCTCCGATGCCTCGCGCGCTGCGCCAGCTTTTGCGGTTTCAGCCATTTTCTCTTCGTAGCTGATGAGGTAATCCCCGGTCAGGCGGCGGATGAATACGGTGGCGCCAAACAACTCGGTTTTAATGACGGTTGGCTCCGATTTAAGCAACGCGGATTTCAGCGTGGACAGGTAATCTTTGTCTTTCACAGGTAGTCCTTAAAAATAAAAAGCCACCCGAAGGTGGCGGTTTAAAAGTTAAGTTAATCAGGCGCCGCTGGTATCAGCGACGGTTCCCCAGGTGATCTTGTTCTGCTTACCCTGAACAGTGATCTGGATGACCTCATTCGCCGGAGCGGCGATTTCATTCATCTGCCACCCGGACAGCGCAAGGAGCATCGTCGCTGTTCGCTTGTTGGGTAATTCGACGTATAACTGGATGGTCTTGCGGGCCTCTGCTGCGTTCAGCAGCGCGGCAAAATCGGTATTGCCTGGATCATCAATAAAGCCCAGCGACTTTTCAGGCCCGTCAGGCAGATCGCTGATGGACTGTTTCTGCTTATCCAGTAACGTGGTGCAGTCGACAAAGCCCCCCGTCTGCCCCATTGCACCCAGCGCTTTACAGTTAATCAGCGGTTTCAGCGCTGACGTGGCAGCGCCAGGCTCCCCGTATTTCACAATGGTGCCCGCTGGCAACATCGCATATTCAGGTGAAGTTTTATCAGCCATGTTTCTCTCTCTTTTTATACGGCAGCGGATGCTACCTGTTTTCAATGCCGTTTCGGATTTCCACGGTTAACACGCGCAAAACGGTCTGGAGGTTGTAATCCAGGGCGGGTCGGATAAAGGGGTCTGCAACCTGTTTAACCGTGCCAAACTCCTGCGCCAGCGCCTTCATATGGTGCTGCTTGCTGGGGCCAACACGGAGCGTTACAACCGCGTTCCCTTTACCCTTGCGAGTGGAAGAGCGGATTTTGATTGAGTCCCGCATGTGCGGTCCGGCAGACGTTTCGTCAAAGCCGGCATGCTGCTTCATATCTTCCTCGACGACCTTTAGCGCTTCGCGCCCGGCATCCCGCAATACCTTTGTCGCCACTTTTTCGCCCAGGGCCGTTAACTGCCGCTCCAGCTCATCCAGCCCTTTAATTTCCATTCGGATCACGAGGAGTCCTCCACGTAGTGAATGATGAAATCGCGGGTCAGGCGATACTGAATGCGACGATTCGTCAGCTGGTTTTTATCCTGATGGATACCGCCTCGCTCCACATACTGAACCGGGATACCCTCCAGCTGGCCATGAACGACGGACTTCAGTTCCGTCCAGATTTTTTTATCCAGCTGCAGCAGTGAGGTGTAATCATCGAGACGGTACAGATTCACCTGGATACGGGCAGAGACGATCCCCGTTCGCAACATTCCCGAGACCATTTCCGGGTCAGAGATACGCTGAAAGGTCGCACCTTCCTGGACCGTGTCCGGCAGTAAAAGCGGATACGCATTCATGCCGGTGATGCGCTCCAGCGCACCCTTAATCGCCAGCTCTATCATGCCGCCCGTCAGCCTCCCCCGTGATAATGATCCGGTCTGTTTTGCGGTCGATATTCCGGACGGTATAAACCAGATTTTTCGTCGTGATTTTCCAGTCAATATCAACCAGCACACCCGGATAGACCGTAAACAGGCAGGTTTCCACCACCTGCTGCTGATCCAGCGTGCGGACTTTCCGCCCCGATACCAGCTCCCGTTTTGCCCACGCTTTTCCCGATTCAACCTGCTTTTCCGGTAGCGGTTCGCCCAGCGGCCCCCGACCGGACTGAACGTAGCTAATCGCAATGCGACAGTTCATATCACCCGGTTTCAGGCTCATAGCGTATGCTCCTGCAGGGGGAAAAGAAGATGCCTCACCGCAGCGGTTTCCAGCCACTGTCCGGTATGGCCATTCAGATACGCATCGCTGACCAGAAACTGAATGGCCAGCCGGATATCTTCATCCGCGATAAATCCGCGGACGGTCTCCGGGAGTGCCTGCAGCTCTTCATCACTGGTGACCAGCTTGCAGTAATAATCACGCTCGATGCTCCGCTGCGCGGCGTTCACCATTTGCGTGAGCATGGCGTCATGCTCCGTGAAATCCAGTTCCAGGCGTAGCTGGGTTTTCACATCATCCAATGTCAGTATCAAAATCGCTGTCTCCCGGCTTCGGTTTCAGCGCGCGTTCGGCATCCTTCGGCCATACCGCGATACGGCGCTTAACCAGCTCTTCGGCGTGCGATCCTTCAAACCACGCGATATCACCTCGGGAATAACGGCTATGCGGACCGAGGAACACAACGGATTTACGTTCTGCCTGTGCGACCACGGTCGCACGGTTATCCTGTGCGGTCTCGGTTGCATGGTTGTCCTGTACGACCGTTTCTTCCGGCTCCACTGCTTTATTTTTCGCAGCCATAGCATTCTCCTTAAAGGGAAAAGCCCGCATATGCGGGCTTTATTAACAGAGGGGGTGGGTTAGAACAGGACGCCGGTACCCAGCACCAGGCCTTCCGGATGACGGAAGCCGATATCGTGTTCGAGGACGACGCGGATCAGCGACTGGTTACGCGAGAACGCGGAAACTGGGTTACCTTCTGCATCGAGATAGGTGGCTTCTCTGGAGAAATCGACCTTCATGGAACCATCTTCACCGATGACAACATCATTGAAGTCGGCGAAATAAATTTCCGTTTCCTTACCACTTTCGCCCAGGTTAACCGGGATCGCGCTGGTATACTGAATCGGATAGCCCTTGAGCATACCCTGCGCCATTTCCGGGTAGACTTTGTTGCCGTTGCCGTCACGCAGGCCAAACAGCTTCATATAGGTACGGTTCGACATACCCCAGCCGCAACGGATCATCAGGCTGTTGCCATCCATCGCCATCAGAATAATCTTGTCCAGGTACTCATCAACCGTGTTCAGGTTGATCGTGGAACCCGCTTCCCACGGCAGCAGGCGGTTCCACTGCGTCGCACGCGACTTCATTCCAATCGGTGTATCGCCGGTACCGTCATCGCGCATAAACGCTTTATCCTCACGAACAGCGATGGCGGTCAGAATATCCTGCAGGACCAGCTGCTCAACGTTAAAACCGGCGCGACCAATCAGCTGGTTCGACATCGGGACCAGGGCGATCATGGTTTTGGCACTCAGTTTTACGTCGTCGAATTTTGATTCAGACGTCTTGGCATCCTTTCCTTCGCCGGTGTAGCTGGCCGTTGCACCGCCAGCCGAACGCGGTAACGTCAGATTGCCGTTAGGCAGCGGAACGGAGCGGGCACCCAGCTTACGGACAATGGTACGGTCGCTCAGCAGCTCGATGACTTCGTTTTGCATGTTCTCCGGGATGAGCGCTCCACCGGAACCCGCAGCGGTGGAAATGGCCATCGATACGGACTGGTCATTCAGCTCTTCTGAAGCGAATTTTGCCGCGTCCTGCAGATTCCCTGCGCCTGCGGCGACAGACATCACCAGTCGGGTCATGCCAGCACCGGTGTACTGTTTCGGCTCCTGCTTAACAATAATGCCGGGGGCCTGCTGAGTCGCTTTCACGGGTTTTGCGACCAGCGCCGCAGCACGTTCGGCGGCTTCCAGGCGTTCAATTTTGGCGCTGATATCAGTGAACTGCTGCTGCAGGTTCGAAAACTCCGTCATCTGCTCCGCAGTCAGCGTGCCGCCGCTGGCGTCAATGGTTGCCAGGGCCTGAACCTGTTCGTTGATACCCGCACGCTGACGACGCAATTCTTCAATATGTGGCATTTTATTTCTCTCTTTTTAGACATAAAAAAAGCAGCCTGCTGGCTGCTTAAGGTGACGCGGTTTGTGTTTGCGCCGGGTTACATTTTGGTTTGCAGGTCCATCGCGGCTGCCTGCATCTGAATGGAGGTTTTTTGACGGGGTTGCTGATACTTTGCCGCGATAGCATTGATCGCCGCCTGGGGGTCAGAGACTTCATCCGCCAGGCCGGCAGACACAGCGCCAGGGCCAAAATACAGCCCCGCCTGCGTATCAATGACGGCCTGCTGCTTCAGGCCGCGATATTCGGCCACCGACCCCGTAAACGTCTCGTACATTTCGTCGATCATGCCCTGGAACATACCCAGCGACTCTTCACTCAGTGGTTCATGTTGGGTGCCGTTATTTTTGTTATCTCCCCGGTAAATGGTGGTGAACGTCAGCCCCATTTTTTCTTCCATCTTCGACGTATCGAGGTGCTCCATGATCACACCAATCGACCCCACGCCACTGGTCTGGCTGACGATGATTTTGCTGCAGGCCGATGCGATGAAATACGCGGCGGAATACGCGCTATAGTTCACAATCGCCGTGATGGGTTTCGTGTCGCGAGACTGATAAATGTAATCGGCCAGCTCCTTGCACCCCACCGCTGCGCCGCCGCCGGAGTTAATATCCAGAACGATTTCGCTGATTGAGGGGTCGTTTAACGCCGCCTGCAACTGCCCGCGTATCCGCTCGTAGCTGGTCAGCTCGGAGCACATCGCCGTAATCTGCCCCCGGCGTGGAACGAGTATGCCGTGAACGGGGATCACCGCCACCCCGCCGGTGGGCTGGACCTGCTCAGCAGCAGGTGATTTACCCGGATTTAGCGCCATCTGAATGACGGTATCTTCGGTGATCCCCTGAATACGAGGGATGAGCACCGCTTTCACGGAGTCCATTGTTTGCCGCGTCACGTAATGCGGCACACCAAAGACCATATCTGCCAGGTGCGGCAGGTTAATTAATTTCGTTGTCATGTTGTCTTCCAGGTCATCCCGCGCGGCGGGAAATAATCAGGCTCTGGCCAGAAGGGTTTCGATTTCGGCCAGCTGTTTTGCTGTCGGCGACTTATCGCCAGGAAGGATCTTCGCGCTGTCGACCATATTGAGCGGCGTCAGGTATTTGTCCCCGCCAGCAATTGGCGGCAGATTCTCCATACGCCGGATATCGTTAGTGGATAGCCATCCCCACTGGCGGCCCAGCGCATAAGATTCATAGCGTGATTTCTGATCGCCTCGCAGCAGCCCGGAAACGTTGAACTCGATGTACAAATCGCGGCGTTCGCTGGGCAGAAGCAGATCGCGCTGCAACGCACCCTCATGGCGTTTCAGCCATGCCAGCAGCGTGTACATCACGAACTGCAGGCCCTGGTGCTCAATGTTGTTGTTGGTCGCTTTCGCCAGCATCTGCACCATATGTGGCGGGATTTTATAGAGCCGGCAGACCTCTTCCACGCCCCACTGCCGCGACTGTAGCAGCTGCGCCTTTTCGTTATCCTGCGACAGTTGTTTGTAGCTCATACCCTCCTGCAGCAGTGCCACAGAGAACATATTGTGAATACCGGAATGGCGCTCGGTCCATTTCGCCAGCAGGCGATCAATAGCATCCTGGCTTTTAATGGTCGCGGCTTCTCTCGGACGCTCTATCACTCCGCTCATCGTTGTCCCGCGCCGGAATGTCGCTGCCGCATGCTCCTCAACGGCCAAATTCAGTCCAAGAACATCGGCGTTCGTCTGAATGGGGGAGCTGCCGATATAGCCATCCAGAGAAAAGACCTTCACATGGTGCATCATGCGCATCGGCAGAATTTCGCCGACTTCCGGGAGTTGGTAATACGGCATACCGTCCGGCCCTTTCAGCACAATGACCTTTTTCGGGTTAATGGGGATCAGCTCTTTCGGGTAGCCTTTTCCGTCCCGTTCGATGATCGAGTAGCAATTTCCCTCCAGCCCCAGCAACCCCTGCTGCTGCTCAAAATACTCGAATGAGGTGTCTTTCCTGTTGGGCTGGGAGTGAATCAGGTCATAAACCGGGTGGTCCGTCGCACGCTGGCGCCCGCCATTTTTATCCCGCCGGTAAAGTTCGCACGGCAGCTGCGCGACGGACTCAGCCAGGAGGGTGACACAGGCCCGGACCGCTGAAAGTCCCAGAGCGGTTTCCGGCGTGATTATGATGCCAGTTTTGCTCTGGCTTGAACGAACCCCGCCCAGCATGGCTTCCCAGAGGCCATCCCTCGACTGCTGGCGCCCTCTGAACATTTGGGGGATAAACATTATTCACCCCCGTTAAATTTGGCACCGGCTGAAACCGCCCGCGCAGTTAGATATGACCAGATAAGACATATTGACCCACCCGTAATAAGACCGGCAGCAGGCAAAATCAACCAGGCTCCGGCGGATATGAGTACAGCCCCGGCCAGGCCAATAATGAAACTCAGAATTGTGATTAACACGCTATGTCTTCCTCATCATATACCGATGTGCCGCCGCTGCTTTCGTGCAGCATTGCGCGAGTCATGGCGTTAAATAACGCTGTAGCTCCATCGATTTTGCTTTGATTGTCTCCCTTTGTCGGGCGAACGAGATCATCGCTACCGGGTATAAATTTCCCGATAACATTGCTGATACACCAGGTCAGAATGGGATTGCCATCATGGTGGAATCGACCACCGGCCAGAGCCGCTTCAAGCTCTTTCATCGCCGGTGACATATTGGTGTAATCCTGCCGGATATCGACTACGGTAAATCCGTTGTCCTCCAACTGGTGGCGAAGTGCTGTTGCGCCGGCAGGGTCGATATCAATCTCGTCAATGCGGTTTTCGTCCTGCATATCGATAATACTGGCCAGAATCTCGCGATAGTCTGCCTCTGCTCCATCCGTCGCTTCCAGCACGCCCATTTCATAAAACTTCTGATACCTGTCAGCAGTTTTCAGCAGTTTTGGATCGGTTGTATGGATCGTGTCTTCCGGGACCCAAAATTTAGGTTTGATGCAGTAATAATGCCGTTTACCTTCAATTTCCCGCGTAAATAGCCGTATCCCGGCGTTCATATCCAGCTTTTTGGCGAGATCGAGACCGATATTGCAGCTGTCATTCGCAAAATCAGCCAGCTCAAGGTTGGGGTCTTCAGCAGCCTTCCACTGCTCCATGTTGTAGAACGCGGATTTACCGGATACCCAAATATTGAGGCGTTTGGTTTTGAAGGCGTTAACCTTGCGAGGAACCTGTTTCGCTACTTCCAGAAGCTCAACCAGGTCGCTGTACTTAACCGAAACGTCCAGATTTGGGTTAGCTTTGATTAAGTTTTTCGGGTCGGTCCAGTCATCGCCAGCATCCAGTTCGTAAATCATGCCAAACAGGCGATCATTACGGGTTATGCCTTCGATAACCTCTTTGACTTCCTTGTCCTTGTCATAGCAAGGGGACTCCAGTGACGAGCCGGCTGTCGTGATAATGAGCGTTAACGGCTGCGAACGGGCGCCCATCCCCATTGTCATGGCCTCGTACATATGATCCGTATCGTGTTCGTGATACTCGTCAATGATCGCGCAATGTGGGCTGTCACCATCGCCGGGTTTCCCCGCCATAGGTGCGAAAACGGAACCATCCGGGCGTGTCAGGCTGTCGGTCCATACCGAAATATCAAATCTGGAGCGAAGTGCCGGCAGGCGGCTGGCCATCTGCCTGGCTGGGGTGAAGACCTTTTTCGCCTGCGCCATAGTTGTCGCACCGCAATACACTTCTGCGCTGTTTTCGCCATCAGCGCAAAACATGTAGGTGCCAATCCCGGCAGCAAAAAACGATTTCCCGTTTTTCCTAGCTACCCGGATATACGCTTCGCGAAATCGGCGTTTTTTATCCTTTTTCGTGACCCAGCCAAAAATCGAACAAAAAATAAAACTTTGCCAAGGTTCCAGTTTTAATTTCTGCCCCGCCAAATCGCCACTGGAGTGCGGTAATTTCTGAACAAACCGGCAGGCCCGCTCAGCTAAATCTCTGTCGAACCGGTAAGGGTAATTGTTATCGAGTGATTTTTTTAAATCGTCAAAATGGCGCTGACATGCCAGCCGAATAGCTCTGCAGGCGACTATTTTCCCGTCTATGATATCCCGCGCATATTTGTTCGCCACATTGACGTTTGGATATGCGGCCATACTCCATCCTTAAGTCATTAGGGCCGCACCAAAATTAAAACTCGTCGAACTCACCGCTGGATTTGTCATTATCTCCGGGCTGTTTCTTCAGGATGCGGCTATTGGGGTCCAGCTTTAACACAACGGAGAGTCGAATTAATTCGCTGATATAACGGCTACGCGCCTTCACTGCCGCACCAAGTTTCTGACCGCCGGCAGCGGTATCATCACCAAGGCCATCGCTTTTAATTTCCTGGTTGGCGTCGTACAGCAGCTGCACGGTGTTGCAGTATTCCATCAGCAAATAACAATCTTCCATTTCGAACGTGCCACGGTTAATAAGAATTTTGCACGTCCGTTTCCAGGCATCGATAGCCATATCGCCCAGTAATTCATCCGGCGGAGAAACCGCTCTGGTTAAAGAACTAACCTGATTTCCAGTGTTATTCGATTTGCGTCCGCCACCAGGTGATCGCATCCCTGTACTCATTCAAAAGCACCCCAAAACAGCCAAAAAAAAGTTTTTATTTCTCACGCGCAAAAATCTACCTGAGGCGGCAGTCCCGAAGCGCGAAAGGGGTTAGGGATTTGATCCCCCCTACCCCATGGCGGTAGTTGCCTCAGTCGAGGTGGAAGTCGTCATTCAGGCTGCGCCGCCGACCGCTGCTCGCATTATGTGGGCAGGCATTCGAGTTATGCCCGGACTGGCCACAATAGCTGCAGCGCAGCTGGGCGCGACGCGATGAGCCGCCCCATGTTTTCGGGCAGTTAGCCCGCGTATGGAGACGTGAACCGCAATAGGTACAGCTGGTGTAACTCATCATGACCTCCAATAAAAAGCCACACTCGTGAAGCATTCAGCCATTATCACAGGCGCTCTGTGAGCGCCTGTTGTAATGCCTGCTGTCAGGACCCTGTTGCTGTAGCGGAGGTACCATCAGCCTGTAGCACGCTTTCAGGGAGGCGGGTATCCAGCTGAACACCATCGAAGATCTTCAGGCCATTGAAACCAACCCACGTTGAAGACTGATTTACATTGCCGGTAATGAAGTCAGTGACATCCGACATCAGACTACCAGTGACCGCTGGGGTGTTCTGTCGCCAGTAATTCTCAATCGCCACCAACAGAGGGTCAGAGCCATTCTTCGTGCTTTGCTCACCGACTGAATACGTTTTCTTTCCTGCCTTATCAGTGACACACAATAACTGGCTGCTTTGTACTGGCGAACCTTCTGTATCATTCACCTGTAGGGTAATAGTGGCGATACGGTTGCTATCAGCATCAGTAGTGGATGCATAAAACATAGAGATGGTCAGTTCATTACGATTAAACATTATTCGCTCCGGGAAGAATTGTTGTGGCGGTTACGCTTTCGTGGACGGCGTATACGCTGACTTTCGTCTGCTGCACGTGGTAGTACTTCCCCCTCATTGGTCGGTGGGGTATCAGTTGTGTTGACAGGCTCTGCTGCTGGTTCTGGCGAGGTTGCATACGGGCCACCACCGGACTCAATTTCAACCTTGAGGTGTGGCTTGGTCTTCATGGTGTGGGAAAAGTGGATAGCCGTAACGTTAAGCGGAAGTAAGGACACTCCGTCTTTTTCTAGTGTCACCAAATTACCGTTTTCATATTCAATTTTGAGATTTGGGGTGCTCATCGTGTTCTCTCTGTTGCTGTTTTCGCTCTATGGCAGGGCCAGCACAACGACTCCAGATTGGAATCGTCGTCTGTACCGCCACGCGCTTTGGGTATGATGTGGTCGACGCTGGTCGCTTTGGTGGCGATGCCATGACGCCGGCAGTTTTGGCATAGATATTTATCGCGCTGGAGGATTCTGGCGCGGCGGATTTCCCAGGGGCGACCGTAGCCCCTTTCATGCCGGCTTTTCCCGCCCTGGTAGTTGCGCCAGCCGTCGCCAGCATGTTGCTGCCGGTGAGCATCGCAATAGCCGCTGGGATTGTTGGTTATCGCCGCACACCCCCGGTGGCGGCATGGACGTTTAGACCGGGCTGGCATGTTTAGTCTGCAACACCATGATTTGACTATTCAGGCTTGCCAGTGCTGACTCCACATCGGATACGCGATGGCTTAATTTTCGATGGGCACCATACGTGAGTGGCGTTTTCATATTTTTCGCTCCGTTATCTGAAATAAAAAAACCACCCGTAGGTGGCGTTTTATTCATCTTCTTGTTGATTCACTTACCCGTGCGACCGTGGTCGCATGGCTTCTATTTTGCTGCTATGCGACCTATGGATAGTGCATTACGGGGCAGCCTTGCACTCTACTGTGGCCGGGGAT
>NZ_JAIJYL010000034.1:0-42123 GCF_019753495.1 Klebsiella sp. TF21-TM
GAAGGGCGAGGCGAAGCCGAGTCATCCTGCACGACCCACCAATGTAAAAAGGCGCCCTAAAGGCGCCTTTTTGCTATCTGCCCGCCCATCAATTGCCACAATATTGTATTCAGCGCTTTCCCACGCTCGCGCTGCGCTTACCACGCCTGCACAGGGCGCGAACCGGTAGCCCGGACAGCGACGCAGCATCGTCCCCTGGAACAGGCGCTGATGTACAAAATTCATCACGACTTTTGGCGCGTAATCGGCTATCTTGTTTAGCATATAAAACACCATGACCGTATCATGGCGCGGGCAGGCCATACTGACGGTCTTAGAGTTAAGCCAGTAAAACGAGATTGCATGATGAGCGTAATGTTTGATCCTGAAACGGCGATTTATCCCTTCCCACCGAAACCGCAGCCGCTGACCGTCGATGAAAAGCAGTTTTACCGCGAAAAAATCAAGCGTCTGCTGCGCGAGCGCGATGCCGTGATGGTGGCGCATTACTACACCGATCCTGAAATTCAGCAGTTGGCGGAAGAGACCGGCGGCTGTATTGCCGACTCGCTGGAGATGGCGCGCTTTGGCGCCCGCCATTCGGCCTCTACGCTGCTGGTCGCCGGGGTGCGTTTTATGGGGGAAACCGCCAAAATCCTCAGCCCGGAAAAGACCATTCTGATGCCGACCCTGAACGCCGAGTGTTCCCTGGATCTGGGCTGTCCGATTGAGGAGTTCAACGCCTTTTGCGACGCTCATCCTGACCGCACCGTGGTGGTCTATGCCAATACGTCTGCCGCGGTGAAGGCTCGCGCCGACTGGGTGGTGACCTCCAGCATCGCCGTGGAACTCATTGACCACCTGGATAGCCTTGGTCAAAAAATCCTCTGGGCGCCGGACCGCCATCTTGGCCGTTACGTTCAGCGTCAGACCGGCGCAGATGTGCTCTGCTGGCAGGGGGCGTGCATCGTGCACGACGAGTTTAAAACCCAGGCGTTGATGCGGATGAAGGCTCTGCATCCCGAAGCCGCTGTGCTGGTCCATCCCGAGTCGCCGCAGGCGATCGTCGAGATGGCCGATGCCGTAGGCTCCACCAGCCAGCTGATCGCGGCGGCGAAAAGCCTGCCCCAGCGCCAGCTGATCGTGGCGACCGATCGCGGTATCTTTTATAAAATGCAGCAGGCGGTGCCAGAGAAAACGCTGCTGGAAGCGCCCACCGCCGGTGAAGGGGCGACCTGCCGCAGCTGCGCGCATTGTCCGTGGATGGCGATGAACGGCCTGAAAGCCATTGCCGAGGGGCTCGAGCAGGGCGGCGCTGAACATGAAATCCACGTCGACGAAGCGCTGCGGACCGGCGCATTAATTCCCCTTAACCGGATGCTGGATTTTGCGGCTACACTACGGGGATAACCTATTGCCGCGTCATCTGGCGCTGAGAGGATAAAATGGATTTTTTTAGCACGCAGAATATTTTAGTACATATACCCATCGGCGCCGGGGGGTACGATCTCTCCTGGATAGAGGCCGTGGGGACCATCGCCGGGCTGCTGTGTATCTGGCTGGCGAGCCTGGAGAAGATCAGTAACTATGCCTTCGGTCTGGTCAACGTCACGCTGTTCGCCATCATCTTCTTTCAGATCCAACTGTACGCCAGCCTGTTGCTGCAGCTGTTCTTCTTTGCCGCTAACGTTTACGGCTGGTATGCCTGGTCGCGGCAAAGCAGCAACCATGAGGCTGAGCTGCAGATCCGCTGGCTACCGCGCAGTAAAGCCCTGGGCTGGCTGGCGGCCTGCGTGGTGGCGATCGGCTTGCTGACCCTGTTTATCAATCCGTTTTTTGCTTTCCTGACGCGGATCGCGGTCAGCCTGATGCAAGTGCTCGGTTTGCAGGTCACTATGCCGGAACTGCAGCCGGACGCCTTCCCGTTCTGGGACTCCTGTATGACGGTGTTGTCGGTAGTGGCGATGATCTTAATGACCCGCAAATACGTTGAGAACTGGCTGCTGTGGGTCATCGTCAACGTCATCAGCGTGGTGATTTTTGCCCGTCAGGGCGTCTATGCGATGTCGCTGGAATATCTCTTGCTGACGTTCATTGCGCTGAACGGCAGCCGGATGTGGATAAACAGCGCGCGTGAGCGAGGTTCTCACGCGTTTTCTGGCTAATGGTGGTGGTGATGATCGTGCCCGGCGTGCATCGTGTTGAGATGGCACTCCGGGCCGCTGCAGGGCTGGTACTCCATCTGCACCGTGGCATGCTCAATTTCATATTTATGTTCCAGGAAATGCAGGATGCGGTTGAGTAACGCATCATGATCGTGCGGCGGTACAACCTGCACATGCAGCGTCATCACCGGTTTTTCCCCCACCAGCCAGACGTGGACGTGGTGAACATCGCGCACCTCCGGGATAGAACGGCGGATATCCCGCTGCAGGGCCGCCACATCCAGCGAACGCGGCGCGCCTTCCAGCAGCTCATTCAGACTCTCCTTCAGCAGACGCCAGGCGCTACGTAACACCAGGCAGGAAACCAGCACGGAAAGGATCGGGTCGACAGGCGTCCAGCCGGTGGTGAGGATCACCACGGCGGCCACAATCGCGCCAACCGAGCCCAGCAGATCGCCGAGCACGTGTAGCGCCGCGGCGCGCACGTTGAGGTTCCGCTCTTCGCTGCCACGATGCAGGATCCAGAAAGCCAGCACGTTGGCCAGCAGGCCAGCGACCGCAATCACCATCATCGTCACGCCGGCAACCGGCTGCGGGTGCTGGAAGCGCTGAATGGCCTCCCAGACAATCAGCATGGTGATCACCACCAGAGCAATGGCATTGAGAAACGCCGCCAGGGTGGTCAAACGCAGCCAGCCAAAGGTATGGCGGGCATTCGGGGGACGGCTGGCGAAGCGAACCGCCAGCAGCGCAAACAGCAGGGCGGCGGCGTCGGTGAGCATATGGCCGGCATCCGCCAGCAGGGCCAACGAGCCGGAGATCGCGCCGCCGATGGCTTCTACCAGCATAAAACCGGCGGTGACGATGAACGCCCAGAGCAGCCGGCGGGCGTTGCCGTTATCCGGAGCCTGGGCAGGGGAGTGCGAATGCGAGTGCGCCATAGTGTCGTCCCTTGATAGTTATCATTATCACGCTATGACATCATAAACAGAGAACGATAACAAACAGAGAAAAGGCGAGCCCGGCTCGCCTTTTCTCTGTTTGCACTCACCGCATCAATTATTGGGTGGTGCCGTCGGTTTTGCTGTTGTCATGGTTCATGCTGTCGCCGTTGTCCAGCTTCTTACCGGTGTCCGGACAGCGGCCGTCTTTACACATTGAGTTTTTATGGACCTCATCGCTCGACATATTGTCCTGGCTCATCGTCGAGCCGTCAGGATGAAGCATGGTGCCGCCAGTGCCAGAGCCAGAATTGATTTGGCTATTATCGACGTTATTCGGCGCCACGTTTTCACGGGCGTCCGGCGCCACCTGACCGGCATCAGCGGAAGAGTTGGCCTGGCCATTGTTGGACTGGGCGCCGGCGTCTGCCGCCAGGGCCGCGCCGCTGGCAAGACCTAAGGTGGCGGTGAGCAAAAGGGTCGTCAGTTTTTTCATGTTCATCGGATACTCCTGTTGGGTCGGGAAGCGGTAACTACGCCTCCAGCGGTAAGTGTGCCAGGGATCTGACTCGCTATGGTTAAAGACTCCGCAGACGATCGCAGTGTCACTATATAATCCTGAAACGTAAGACTTAATTAGCTTTAACAGTTAAATATTGTAGTTCATGAGTCTGGTTTCGCTACTTTATGGCGTATTTTTGCCTATTTCCAGGATTATTCCATCACTACTGTAAAATCACGTTTACACTATTTCAGCGAAGAGATAGATTGGAGGGATTGCATTTCATTGAATAAGTATGGCAACGCTGGAAAGAAGATGAATTATCAGAACGACGATTTACGCATTAAAGAGATCAACGAATTATTACCTCCCGTTGCGCTCCTGGAAAAATTCCCTGCTACCGAAAATGCTGCAAACACCGTTGCACATGCTCGCAAAGCGATCCACCAGATCCTCAAAGGTGATGATGACCGCCTGCTGGTGGTGATTGGGCCCTGTTCTATTCACGACCCGGCGGCGGCGAAAGAGTACGCTTCCCGTCTGCTGACCCTGCGCGAGGCGCTGAAGGGCGAGCTCGAGATCGTCATGCGCGTCTATTTTGAGAAACCGCGCACCACCGTCGGCTGGAAAGGGCTTATCAACGATCCCCATATGGATAACAGCTTCCGCATCAACGACGGGTTGCGCATTGCGCGCAAGCTTCTGCTGGACATTAACGACAGCGGCCTGCCGGCGGCGGGGGAATTCCTCGATATGATCACCCCGCAGTATGTCGCCGATCTGATGAGCTGGGGCGCCATCGGGGCGCGCACCACCGAATCCCAGGTGCACCGCGAGCTCGCCTCGGGGCTCTCCTGCCCGGTGGGCTTTAAAAACGGTACCGATGGCACCATCAAGGTGGCTATCGACGCGATTAACGCCGCCGGCGCGCCGCACTGTTTCCTGTCGGTCACCAAGTGGGGCCACTCCGCTATCGTCAATACCAGCGGCAACGGCGACTGCCATATTATTCTGCGCGGCGGCAAAGAGCCGAACTACAGCGCGAAGCACGTGGCGGAGGTGAAAATCGGTCTGGCGAAAGCGGGCCTGCCGGCCCAGGTGATGATCGACTTCAGCCACGCCAACTCCAGCAAGCAGTTCAAGAAGCAGATGGAAGTAGGCGCCGACGTATGCCAGCAGATTGCCGGCGGCGAGCGCGCCATTATGGGCGTGATGATTGAAAGCCATCTGGTGGAAGGCAACCAGAGCCTCGAGAGCGGTGAACCGCTGACCTACGGCAAGAGCGTCACCGACGCCTGCATCGGCTGGGAGGATACCGAAGCGATCCTGCGTCAGCTGGCGGAAGCGGTGAAAACCCGCCGCGGCTAAGCTACGTTGCGCTCGCGCAGGTCATAAAAAAAGCGTGGAGATTTCCACGCTTTTTTATTTTCACCGGGGGAAATTACTTCGCTTTACCCTGGTTGGCGACGGCAGCCGCTTTCGCCGCGATCTCTTCCGCATTGCCCAGATAGTAATGTTTGATCGGCTTGAAGTTTTCATCGAACTCATACACCAGCGGTACGCCGGTCGGGATGTTCAGTTCGAGGATCTCGTCTTCGCCCATGTTGTCGAGGTATTTAACCAGCGCGCGCAGGGAGTTACCGTGAGCGGCGATGATCACGCGCTCACCGCTTTTCAGGCGCGGCAGAATGGTTTCGTTCCAGTAAGGCACGACGCGGTCGATGGTCAGCGCCAGGCTTTCAGTGGTCGGCAGTTCCGCGTCGGTCAGTTTTGCATAGCGCGGATCGTGGCCCGGGTAGCGCTCGTCGTCTTTGGTCAGCTCCGGCGGAGTAACGGCGAAGCCGCGACGCCACTGTTTAACCTGCTCGTCACCGTATTTCTCAGCAGTTTCCGCTTTGTTCAGGCCCTGCAGCGCGCCGTAATGACGCTCGTTCAGCTTCCAGGATTTCTCAACCGGCAGCCAGGCCTGATCCAGTTCGTCCAGCACGTTCCACAGGGTGTGGATGGCACGTTTCAGCACGGAGGTATAAGCAAAATCAAAGCTGAAGCCTTCAGCCTTCAGCAGTTTACCTGCTGCTTTCGCTTCGCTAACGCCTTTCTCGGACAGATCAACGTCGTACCAACCGGTGAAGCGGTTTTCGTTGTTCCACTGGCTTTCGCCATGACGAACCAGTACCAGCTTAGTTACAGCCATTCTCTTACTCCTCTCTACACGCCATCCCTCGCGCCGCGAACGGTGCGCTGAATATGTTGGTGTATGTGTTATTGATTGATAACTATTCTCATTATATTGCCGTGATTTGGCTCACGGCAATGCTTATCCCTAACCATAGCGAAAATAGTGGCTCAGTGTAAGGTGCTTGTAAAACACAGGTTATTTTTTTGTCCTTTGATGATGGAAAATAGAGCAGGATGCTGAAAAAAGAGGCAGGAGAGAAGAGGGCGGGGACGAAACTCAGCGCCCCCCGGCGGAGGGCGCTGGCGATTAGCGGGCAATAAACTGATATTCCGTCAGGCTGACGTACTCCTGGCCTGGACGTAACACACAGTCCGGCTGCGGCCATTCCGGATGATTCGGCGAATCCGGCAGGAATTCGCTCTCCAGCGCCAGCCCCTGCCAGTCGGCGTAGGGTTCCGTCGTCTGCGACGGGGTGCCGCCGAGATAGTTGCCGGAATAAAACTGTAGCGCCGGAGCGGAGGTATAGACCGTCATCTGCAGCTTACCGTCCTGCGACCAGACCTGCGCCGCAGGTTGACTGGCGTCGCCTCTGGCGTCCAGCAGGAAGGCATGGTCATAACCCTTCACCTTTTGCTGATCGGCATCCGCGAGGAAGTCGGCGGCGATGGTTTTCGGCTGGCGGAAATCAAAGCTGGTGCCGGCGACGTCTTTGAGTCCGCCGCCCGGGATACCATCGCTTTCCACCGGCAAATAGCGATGGGCGAGGATCTGCAGCTGGTGCTGGCGCACGTCGCCCTGGTCACCGTCGAGGTTGAAATAGACGTGATTGGTCATGTTCACCGGGCAGGGTTGGTCCACGGTGGCGCGATAGGTAATCGCGATGCGGTTATCGTCGGTCAGACGATAGTGCGCGGTGGCCTGCAGAGTGCCCGGAAAGCCTTGATCGCCATCGGGCGAGGTCAGGGCGAACAGCGCTTCCTGCTCGTCAGCGCGGACGATGCGCCAGCGGCGTTTATCAAAACCTTCCGGGCCGCCGTGAAGCTGGTGGCCCGCGTCGTTTGACGGCGTGACGGTGACGAGCTGGCCGTCAAGCGGGAAGCGGCTATTGCCGATACGGTTGGCGTAGCGGCCTACCGAGGCGCCAAGAAACGCGGCCTGGCGGGCATAGTCTTCCAGCTTTGCGCAGCCCAGCAGCGGATGGCGCACGCTGCCATCGGCCAGCGGCACCTCGGCGCTGAGCAGCGTCGCGCCCCAGTCCGCCACGGTGACGGTCATCCCCGCCTTATTGCGCAGGGTTACCTGCTGCCATGGCTGGCCGTCCGGCGCCAGCGCGGTAGTTTGCGTTACCATTGACCAGCCCCCTGTGACGGTTTGCAGACATAAAACGTCTCTTTAATTCCGGTTTTCGCTTCATACTCGTTGGCAACGGCCTGCTGAACGGTATCGACCAGATCTTCCGGGACCAGCGCTACCACACAGCCGCCAAAACCGCCGCCGGTCATGCGCACGCCGCCCTTATCGCCGATTGTCGCATTGACGATCTCCACCAGGGTGTCGATCTGCGGGACGGTGATCTCGAAATCATCGCGCATCGAAGCGTGGGATTCGGCCATCAGCTCGCCCATCCGCTTCAGGTCGCCTTTTTCAAGGGCGCTGGCGGCTTCCACGGTGCGGGCATTCTCCGTCAGCACATGACGTACCCGCTTCGCCACCACCGGATCCAGCTCATGGGCGACAGCGTTGAATTGCTCAAGGGTGACATCGCGCAGAGCGGGCTGCTGGAAGAAGCGCGCGCCGGTCTCGCACTGTTCACGACGGGTGTTGTACTCGCTGCCGACGAGGGTGCGCTTAAAGTTGCTGTTGATGATCACCACCGCCACGCCTTTCGGCATCGAGACGGCTTTGGTGCCCAGCGAGCGGCAGTCGATCAGCAGCGCATGGTCTTTTTTGCCCAGCGCCGAAATCAGCTGATCCATGATCCCGCAGTTGCAGCCGACGAACTGATTTTCCGCCTCCTGGCCGTTGAGGGCGATTTGCGCGCCATCCAGCGGCAGATGGTAGAGCTGCTGGAACACGGTGCCGACGGCGACCTCCAGCGAGGCTGAGGAGCTTAAGCCTGCGCCCTGCGGCACATTGCCGCTGATCACCAGATCTGCGCCGCCGAAGTGGCTGTTCCGCTGTTGCAGATGCTTCACCACGCCGCGGACATAGTTCGACCACTGCTGGGTGTCGTGGCTGAGAATCGGCGCGTCGAGAGAGAATTCGTCGGTCTGATTGTCGTAATCGGCGGCAATCACCCGCACGGTACGATCGTCGCGCGGCGCACAGCTGATCACCGTCTGGTAGTCGATGGCGCAGGGCAGCACAAAGCCGTCGTTGTAATCGGTATGCTCGCCGATCAGGTTGACGCGGCCTGGCGCCTGAATGACATGGCTGGCCGGGTAGCCGAAGGCCTCAGCAAACAGGGTTTGGGTTTTCTCTTTCAGACTCATCATTACACTCCGGATTCACGAAAATGGACGTCGCTGACGGCGCGCAGTCGTTCGGCAGCTTGCTCGGCGGTGAGATCGCGCTGCGTTTCGGCCAGCATTTCGTAGCCAACCATAAACTTGCGGACCGTCGCGGAGCGCAGCAGCGGCGGATAAAAGTGGGCGTGAAGCTGCCAGTGGTTATGGTCTTCATCGTTGAACGGCGCGCCGTGCCAGCCCATGGAGTAGGGGAATGAGCACTGGAACAGGTTGTCGTAACGGCTGGTCAGCTTTTTCAACGCCAGCGCCAGATCGCTGCGCTGGGCGTCGCTTAAATCGGTAATACGCTGCACGGGCGCTTTCGGCAGCAGCAGCGTTTCGAACGGCCACGCGGCCCAGTAGGGCACGACCGCCAGCCAGTGATCGGTGTCGATCACCGTGCGGCTGCCGTCGGCCAGTTCGCGCCGGGCGTAGTCCAGCAGCATCGGCTGGCCCTGGCTGGCGTAATACGCTTTCTGCAGACGGTCTTCCCGTTCCGCTTCATTAGGCAGGAAGCTGTTGGCCCATACCTGACCGTGCGGGTGTGGGTTGGAGCAGCCCATCGCTGCTCCTTTGTTTTCAAAGACCTGCACCCACGGGTAGCTTTTCCCGAGGTCCGCGGTCTGTTCCTGCCACGCTTTAACCACGCCTTCCAGCGCTTCAAGGCTCAGTTCCGGCAGCGTTTTGCTGTGGTCTGGCGAGAAGCAGATCACCCGACTGGTGCCGCGCGCGCTCTGGCAGCGCATCAGCGGATCGTCACTCTCCGGGGCATCCGGCGTGTCGGTCATCAGGGCCGCAAAGTCGTTGGTAAACACGTAGGTGCCGGTGTAATTCGGATTCGTGTCGCCGGTGACCCGGGTGTTGCCCGGGCACAGGAAACAGTCCGGATCGTGGGCCGGCAAGGTCTGTTTTGCCGGTGTCTCCTGCGCTCCCTGCCAGGGGCGCTTGGCGCGATGCGGAGAAACCAGAATCCACTGCCCGGTTAACGGGTTATAACGACGATGCGGATGGTCAACGGGGTTAAATACGCTCATGAAGGTTCCTTAGTCTGGATAACCCTGCGGATGGCGGGACTGCCAGTTCCAGGTGTCCTGCGCCATTTCGTCCAGGTTGCGCGTCACGCGCCAGTTCAGCTCGCGGTCGGCCTTGGCGGCATCCGCCCAGTAGGCCGGGAGGTCGCCATCGCGGCGCGGCGCGAAATGGTAGTTAATCGGTTTGCCGCAGGCCTTGCTGAAAGCATTGACCACGTCGAGCACGCTGCTGCCGACGCCGGCGCCAAGGTTGTAGATATGGACCCCGGCTTTGTCAGCCAGTTTTTCCATGGCCGCGACGTGGCCGTCGGCAAGGTCCATCACGTGGATATAATCGCGCACGCCGGTGCCATCTTCGGTCGGGTAGTCGTTACCAAACACGGCCAGCGATTCGCGACGGCCAACGGCGACCTGGGCGATGTAGGGCATCAGGTTATTCGGGATCCCCTGCGGGTCTTCGCCCATGTCGCCCGACGGGTGGGCGCCGACCGGGTTGAAGTAGCGCAGCAGCGCAATGCTCCACTCCGGCTGCGCTTTTTGCAGGTCGGTCAGGATCTGCTCCACCATCAGTTTGCTTTTACCGTAGGGGCTTTGCGGGGTGCCGGTCGGGAAGCTTTCGACATACGGGATTTTCGGCTGGTCGCCGTAGACGGTGGCGGAGGAGCTAAAGATGAAGTTCTTCACGCCCGCGGCGCGCATGGCGGAGACTAATTTCAGTGTGCCGGTGACGTTATTGTCGTAATATTCCAGCGGCTTGGCGACGGACTCCCCGACGGCTTTCAGCCCGGCGAAGTGGATCACCGCTTCAATGGCGTGATCGTGGAGGATCTCGGTCATCAGCGCTTCGTTACGAATATCGCCTTCAATAAAGGTGGCTTCTTTGCCGCCGAGACGCTCAATCACCGGCAGTACGCTGCGCTTGCTGTTGCAGAGATTGTCGAGGATCACCACCTCATGCCCCTGCAGCAGCAGTTGAACGCAGGTATGACTTCCAATGTAACCGCTACCACCTGTAACCAGAACTTTCATGATTCGCTCCATTCGGCTTATCGTGTATGAGGAAGATAGCATATCAAAGAAGTGAAAAGTGTGACACAGAACAAGTTAGTGGAATCGTTTACACTCAAGAGTGAAACGGCATCGTTTAAAATATTTTGTTTAAAATACATCTGGTTAGGTGAGTAAGGCGCTATTTTTCTGAAAAATACCAGGGATCTTGCGATCCCCGGCAGGGGGCGTCAGGCCACGGGGCCGAGCTGATAAGTGTAACCGTCTCCACTAGGAACGAACGCCAGGCGATGGGTAATACAGTCCGGGGCATCTTCCGCATGGTGCGAGACAAACAGCAGCTGCGTGGCGCCTTCGCCAATCAGGACATCGACGAAGCGGCGCACCAGCTGGCGATTGAGGGGATCCAGCCCCTGCAGCGGTTCATCAAGGATCAGCAGGGTGGGATGCTTCACCAGCGCGCGGACGATAAGCGCCAGCCGCTGCTGGCCCCACGACAGGCTGTGAAACGGCGCGTCGGCGGTGCGCTTATCGATGCCGAGAATATCCAGCCATTGCTGCACCAGCTTATGCTGTTTATCCGACACCGCCTGATAAATGCCGATCGAGTCAAAATAGCCCGACAGAATCACGTTGCGGACGTTGGTGCTGACCCGGTAGTCCAGATGCAGGCTGCTGCTGACGTAGCCGATATGCTTTTTAATATCCCAGATGGTCTCACCGCTGCCGCGCCGACGGCCAAAGAGGGTGAGATCGTTGCTGTAGCCTTGAGGGTGATCGCCGGTGATAAGGCTTAAGAGGGTGGATTTACCCGCGCCGTTGGGGCCGACGATCTGCCAGTGTTCGCCAGGGTTCACGGTCCAGGAGAGGTGGTTGATGACCGGGCGATCGTTGTAGGAGACCACCCCGTCATTGAGGACGATACGCGGCGCCGTCTCCGTCAGCGTATGGCGGGCCGGTGGGGCATCCGGCTCCGGGAGGGTGATACCGTCCAGTTTTTCACTGTGCGCCAGCTGGGCGACCAGCGCCTGCTGCAGCAGAGCGTGCTTCTCGCCGGTCTCGCTGAGGAGGCAGTCAGCCAGCACGCCGGCGTATTGCACAAAGTCCGGGATCTCATCGAAACGGTTGAGCACCAGCACCAGGGTGATGCCGGCGCGATGCAGGTCGGCCAGCAGGGCGGCCAGCTGCTGGCGGGAGTTGACGTCGAGGCCGTCGAACGGCTCGTCGAGGATCAGCAGTTGCGGATCGCTCATCAGGGCCTGGCACAGCAGGGTCTTACGCGTTTCGCCAGTGGACAGATACTTAAAGCGGCGGTCCAACAGGGCGCTGATGGCAAACTGTTCGGCAAGCTGCGCGCAGCGGGCCGGATCTTTCACCTCATCCTGAATAATCTCCGCGGTAGTGCGTCCGGTATCTTCTTCTCCGGGGCTGAGCAGGTCGGTGTTATTGCGCTGCCACTCGTCGCTGACCAGCTTCTGCAGCTGTTCGAAGGAGAGGCGGGTTACGCGGGAGAAGAGGCTTTCGCGCTGGCCGCTGAGCAGGGTCAGGTCGCCGGCCAGGGCCCGCGCGAGGGCGGATTTGCCGCTGCCGTTGCTGCCGACGAACGCCCAGCTTTCACCCGCCGCCACGCTCAGGTGGTCTATTTTTAAGGTTTTTGTATCGCTCAGGCGAAACGTGCCTTGCGAAATTTGCAATGATGACATGATGTATCCCATTTTTTGCAGCGATGTGCATCAGGGATACGACTTCAGGCGCGCAATGTCAATGGGGTCAGCATAACGTAGCGAGAATGATGCGATCGGCGTTGAAGTAAGCGATCGCCTCCGTCCCTTCGGTCAGGCCAGAGGTCTGGGCCTGCGGCAGGGTGGCGCACAGGGTCTGGCCGTCCGCAAGGGTCATCAGCACTTCGCACTGCCCGGAGCCGCATTCGATATGGCTGATGCGACCCGACAGCTGGTTCTCGGCCTGGCGGGCCACCGCCGGGTCGAGGGTGATGCCAACCCAGGGCGCTTTCAACAGGACCAGCACCTCCTGGCCCTCATCGAGCCCCAGCTTTTCAGCGCTTTGGGCGGTAATGGCGACGTTCAGGCGGGTCTGCCCGTCGGCCAGCAGCACCTCGACGTGCTGCTGCACCTGCTGGCGATCGCGGCCGGTGATAGTGCCGAACCACTGGTTGCGGGCGCTGGTCTGCAGGGAAAAGCGCGAGATGGCCGCCAGCAGGCTGTCCAGCGGCAGGGCGTCGTCATCGCTGAGCACATCAAACGCTTTCTGCTGGATCTGCGCCAGCAGATCGTACAGTTGGATCAGACGCTGCCCGTAGCGGGTCAGCACCGCGCCGCCGCCGCCTTTGCCGCCGGTGGCGCGATCCACCAGCGGCTGTTCGCTGAGCTGGTTCATCTCGTTGATGGCATCCCACGCGCTTTTATAGCTGATACCCGCGTGCTTCGCCCCCTGGCTTATCGAACCGGTCTGGTCAATCTGTTTGAGCAGGGCGATCCGCCGGGGGTCGGCAAACAGGCGCTGCTGAAGCTTAAGGGTGAGAAGAATTTCGGCCTGCATAATCGTTTCCTGACAAAAAGCGTATTGTGACCGATAGTCACCCCGTTGCAAAACCTCTCTGCGCGGTTTGTCATTAACCACCGCACAAATGGGGCGTGTTTTTTCGGCTGAAACCGTTACAATCAGGGAATCATACTATCTGGAGTGAACCATGTTAGAGCTTTTGAAAAGTCTGGTTTTTGCGGTCATCATGGTACCGGTGGTGATGGCGGTCATCCTGGGATTGATTTACGGTCTTGGCGAAGTGTTCAACCTCTTCTCCGGCGTCGGCCACAAAGATCGCAGCCAGCAAAATCATTGATTTCCCGGCGCCCGGTTTAACCGGGCGCTGTGCTATTTCCCTCCTGTATCATTTCCCTTCATTTTATTGTCCTGCGTCACTATAAAAACGCTTCGCATATCGTTATATTGTCGAGTACATAACGCATTGACAGGAGATTCAGATGACAGGTTCTTGGTTACGCGGGGTGGTCGGGGTATCGCTCACGCTGTGCGTCGCGGGTCAGGCGCTGGCGGCAGAAGGGAAAGTGACCGTTTTCGCGGCCGCGTCGTTAACTAACGCGATGCAGGATATCGCCCAGGCGTATAAGAAAGCGAAAAACGTCGAGGTCGTCTCGTCGTTTGCCTCGTCGTCGACGCTGGCGCGGCAGATTGAAGCAGGCGCCCCGGCGGACCTGTTTATCTCCGCCGATCAAAAGTGGATGGATTACGCGGCAGACAAAAAGGCCATCGATCCGGCGACCCGCGCCACCCTGCTTGGCAACAGCCTGGTGGTGGTGGCGCCGAAAGCCAGCGCGCAGGGGGCGATAACCATTAATGAGAAAACCGACTGGACCAGCCTGCTGAAAGGGGGCCGTCTGGCGGTGGGCGATCCGCAGCACGTTCCGGCAGGTATCTACGCCAAAGAAGCGCTGCAGAAACTGGGCGCCTGGGAGACCCTGTCGCCGAAGCTCGCCCCGGCGGAAGACGTGCGCGGCGCGCTGGCGCTGGTGGAGCGTAGCGAAGCGCCGCTGGGCATCGTCTACGGATCGGATGCCGTGGCCAGCAAAGGGGTGAAAGTGGTTGGCACTTTCCCTGAGGCGTCGCATCAGAAAGTCGAGTACCCGCTGGCGATTGTCGATGGCCACCGCAATGCAGCCGTGAGCGCTTTCTATGACTACCTGAAAGGGCCGGAAGCGTCGGCGATTTTTCAACGTTACGGATTTACCACCCGCTGATGTTTCTGAGCGAACCCGAATGGCAGGCGGTGCTGCTGAGCCTGAAAGTCTCCTCCCTGGCGGTGGCCCTGAGCCTGCCCTTTGGCATCTTTTTTTCCTGGCTGCTGGTCCGCCGCACCTTCCCCGGCAAGGCGCTGCTCGACAGCCTTCTCCATCTGCCGCTGGTGCTGCCGCCGGTGGTGGTGGGGTATCTGCTGCTGGTGGCCATGGGGCGGCGCGGGTTTATTGGCAGCTGGCTGTATGACTGGTTCGGCATCAGCTTTGCCTTCAGCTGGCGCGGGGCGGTGCTGGCGGCGGCGGTGATGTCTTTCCCGCTGATGGTGCGCGCCATCCGCCTGGCGCTTGAGGGGGTGGACATCAAACTGGAGCAGGCGGCGAGAACCCTCGGGGCCAGCCGCTGGCGGGTATTTTTCACCATTACGCTGCCGCTGACTCTGCCGGGAATTATTGTCGGCACGGTGCTGGCCTTCGCCCGCTCGTTAGGGGAGTTTGGCGCGACCATCACGTTCGTCTCCAATATTCCCGGTGAAACGCGCACCCTGCCTTCGGCGATGTACACCTTGATCCAGACCCCGGGCGGGGAGGGGGCGGCGGCCCGCCTCTGCCTCATTGCTATCGGCCTGGCGCTGGTCTCGCTCTTGATTTCAGAATGGCTGGCCCGCGTGAGCCGCCAGCGAATGGGAGGATCATGATGCTCGAGCTGGACTTTACCCAGACCCTCGGCAGCCACTGTCTGCAGATCCGTGAAACGCTGCCCAGCAGCGGGATCACCGCCATCTTTGGCGTCTCAGGCGCCGGGAAAACGTCGTTGATCAACGCTATCAGCGGCCTGACCCGGCCGCAGGCGGGACGGATCGTCCTCAACGGCAGGGTGCTGAACGACACCGCGCAGCGTATCTGCCTGGCGCCGGAGCAGCGGCGGATCGGCTATGTATTTCAGGATGCGCGCCTGTTTCCCCACTATAAAGTGCGCGGCAATCTGCAGTACGGAATGGCGAAATCCATGGTCAGCCAGTTCGATAAGCTGGTGGAACTGCTGGGAATTGCGCCTTTGCTGGATCGGCTGCCGGGCCGGTTATCCGGCGGCGAAAAGCAGCGCGTGGCCATCGGCCGCGCCCTGCTGACCGCGCCGGAGCTGCTGCTGCTGGACGAGCCGCTGGCCTCGCTGGATATTCCGCGCAAACGCGAACTGTTGCCCTATCTGCAGCGGCTGGCGCAGGAGATCCATATTCCGATGCTCTACGTCAGCCACTCGCTGGACGAGATCCAGCATCTGGCCGATCGCGTGCTGGTGCTGGAGGCCGGTAAGGTGAAGGCTTTCGGTCCGCTGGAGGAGGTCTGGAGCAGCAGCGTGATGCACCCCTGGCTGCCGGCGGAACAGCAGAGTACGATCCTCAGCGCCACCGTCGCCGCGCAGCATCCGCAGTACGCGATGACCGCGCTGACGCTGGGGGATCAAATGCTGTGGGTTAACCGGCTCGATCGTCCCGCCGGGGAGAGCGCGCGGATCCGCATCCAGGCGTCGGACGTCTCGCTGGTGCTGGCCCAGCCGTCCGCAACCAGCATCCGCAATATCTTACGCGCCGAGGTGGTTCAGTGTCTGGAGGTCAACGGGCAGATTGAGGTTCAGCTCAGGGTGAGCGGCCATCCGCTGTGGGCTCGAATCAGCCCGTGGGCGCGGGATGACCTGGCGATAGCGCCAGGCCAGCAGGTATTTGCCCAGATCAAAAGCGTGTCGATTGCCGCCTGATCACAGCAGCTGACGGTAGATAAACTCGGCGATGCTGGCGGACTCATTGTCGCCGATGACTACGTTGGCGCGGGCTTTGACGTCGTCCACCGCATTACCCATCGCCACCCCGGTGCCTGCCGCTTCCAGCATACTCAGATCGTTGTAGTTATCGCCGAAGGCCACCACATTCTGCATCGACAGCCCCTGGTCAGCGACCCACTGCGCCAGGCGTTTGCCTTTGCTGTTGCCGGCGCGAGCGATATCCACCTGGTCGTGCCACGACCATTCGCACTCGAGGCCCAGCGTCTCGCCGACCTCCTGCGCAAAGCGCTGCAGACGGGGTATGTCGTCGTCGGTGAGGGCGAATTTCCATACCGCCTTGACCTCGCGGACCGCCTGCGCCAGCGAGTCGACCTGGCTGAAGACCGGGCGCTGATCCTCCGGTAACGCCTGCGCCCAGTTGCGGGTGCGGATCACATGCCCGGTGGGCTGTTCGTAAAGCATCGCGTCATCCACATAGGCCAGGCCGTGGATCTGCTGTTCGGCGAGCATGGCGGTGAGGCTTACCGCGTGTTCCACCGACATAGGATCGGCCGCCAAAACCTTTTTTGCGTGATAATCATACAAATAAGTGCCATTACAACAAATTGCAGGTGTATCGAGAGCCAGTGCCTGATAAAAAGGATGAATAGCGACGTGATGACGTCCGGTAACGACGATCACCTGGTAGCCCGCCTCTCTGGCGCGGGCCAGCGCTTCCAGCGAAGCGGGCAGGATGGTTTTTTTGCTGGTGAGCAGGGTGCCGTCTAAATCCAGGGCAATCACGCGTGTTGTCATGTGTTATTTCCGGTTGATGTTGAAAAGTGACCTGGCCATGATGGTACACCGCCGTGGCGTCAGGACCAATTTTTCCACATCTGCCGTGAATGTCTGTATGCCCTTTGTGCCGCCGTCCGTCGGTAATTCGGCGGGCGATGCGAGTATCATGGGCGGATGTCTTATAATTTTCAGGGTGCAGTTATCCTGAAAATGAAAAATCCACGTGCAGTGAGGGAAGGAGTAGTCATGAAACAAACCGTTTATACCGCCAGCCCGGAAAGCCAACAAATCCACGTCTGGAGTCTTGAAGCGGACGGCAAACTGACGCTGGTGCAGGTGGTTGATGCCCCGGGGCAGGTCCAGCCGATGGTGGTCAGCCCCAATAAGGAGTATCTGTACGTTGGCGTTCGTCCGGAGTTTCGCGTGTTAGCTTATCGCATCACGCCGGATAACGGGGCGTTGACCTTCGCAGGGGAAGCGGCGCTGCCGGGCAGCCCGACCCACATCTCTACCGATCATCATGGTCGCTTTGTCTTCAGTGCCTCTTACAATCAGGGCTGCGTCAGCGTGACCCCGCTGCAGGATGGTCTGCCGGGCGAAACCATCACCGTGGTGGACGGGCTGGAAGGCTGCCACTCGGCCAATATCTCCCCGGACAATCGTACCCTGTGGGTGCCGGCGCTGAAGCAGGATCGCATCTGCCTGTTTACCCTCAGCGAGGATGGTTTCCTCTCCGCCCAGGAGCCAGCGGAAGTCACCACCGTCGAAGGGGCGGGTCCGCGCCACATGGTGTTCCATCCGAACCAGCAGTATGGTTACTGCGTCAATGAGCTAAACAGCTCAATTGACGTCTGGGAGCTGAAAGACCCGAATGGCAATATCGAATGTGTACAAACTCTGGATATGATGCCGTCTGATTTCACCGGCGTGCGCTGGGCGGCGGATATTCATATCACTCCGGACGGTCGTCACCTGTACGCCTGCGATCGTACCGCCAGCATCATCACGGTGTTCAGCGTGTCGGAAGATGGCAGCGTGCTGGCGGTGGAAGGCTATCAGCCGACCGAAACCCAGCCGCGCGGCTTTAATCTCGATCACAGCGGTAAGTATCTGATTGCCGCCGGGCAGAAGTCGCACCATATCGCGGTGTACGAAATTAGCGGCGAGCAGGGGCTGCTGCAGGAGAAAGGTCGCTATGCGGTCGGGCAGGGGCCTATGTGGGTGGTAGTCAACGCCCACTGATCCGTCAGGCGTAAATGAAAAAACCTCGCGTCAGCGAGGTTTTTTTTAACAGAGCGGACAGGCTCTGTCGGAAAGGGGTTGCCCTGGCGGGCCTGAAGCGTGACGGCCTTAGATATCGTCCATGGTGTAGCCGACGACAATCTCCAGCGTTTTACGGATCACGTCTGCGGTCACCACGTCATCGGTGCTTTCCAGCGCCTGAATCAGCCATAAAATAATGGCCTTATTGTTCAGGTGACCTTCTGACTGGAGAATACTGTTAATGGCCAGCGACATCACGGCGGACTCATCAACCAGCTTATCACCGGCGTTACGGAAATAGTCGGAGAGCGCGGTGTCCTGCAGTCCTGCGTAAATATCGGGTTGCTGATGCATAGTCTGTCTCATCACATTCTCACTCTGTGTTATTCACCACGGTTAGGATACTCAGTGGATCTTTTTACCTTCCGGCGCCATGGCGCTTTGCGCCGGCGATCCTCGGGTTTCCCAACGGCCATTGATTTTCTTTACCTGCAAAGGCGCTTGCTTCCGCTGACGGGCAAGCTTCGCGCAAATTTCTTCAATCACGGCAGCGATAACCTTTCTTCGCTGTCGGTCTGACTCTGTCGCCTGCATCAACCGAAGTCGAACCAGCAGGGTCGGGGTGGTAATAGGGCGATTCGTGTTCAGAAGCGCGAGTACCGCCTCGCCGATAATCTCATCGGTGATTTCCTCAGTTTCACTGCTATTCATAACCGTCTCACTGCATGCCACTCTCTCCCTGAATCTGCGAACGGGCATTCAGGTCAGCAGCAGGTTTATGGAAGCGATCGCCCCTCATCAGCTACTGCGGCGCAACAGGAGACGATCGATGACGTTATTCCTGATCGGCAAACAGCAGACCAATTAAGGTCTGATAGTGACTCTCTTCCTCGGGGGCACGGGCCCGGTCGAGGCGGCTCAACAGTTTAGTGCACAGCGCCTTGCGGTTGAGATGACGCCCTTCGTTGAGAATATCCATCACAATCTGACCCAGCGTTTCCTGCTGGGAAGGTAACGATGCTTTGTTGAAATACTGGGCAATTGCGTTCGCTGTATCTGGAATGTAACCATTCTGCTGCATATCTGCTCCTTACATTTCACTCATCTGTTAACTGCCATTAAACTTATACAATAATTGTTAACCTGTACACACAAAGTTGAACAACAATGATTCGCTAATGGTTAACTTATTGATTTTTAATAATTTATTTTTATGTGTTTTGTGCGGTTCTGGCTTGTAAAGGTAGGATTTAACGGTGCACGTTGTACAAGAAAAGAAAAATGAAAAAGCCTTGCACAAAAAAGGGATTTTTAGTGTATCTTTTTTGTTAAGACAAAACGTAGTTTTACAAGACGATTAGCCTGATAACTGCTACTGTGAATGCTTACCCTCCCATCTGGAATCACTATGCTAACCACCATCATTTATCGCAGCCATATTTGCGACAATGTCTCATTCAAATCGATCGAGGCCATGGTTGCCAGGGCAAACGAAAGAAATGGGCAGGCGGACGTCACCGGTATTTTACTTTTTAACGGGACGCATTTTTTTCAACTCATTGAGGGGCCTGAAGAAAAGGTTCAGGATGTTTATCAGCATATTTGCCGCGATCCCCGCCATTATAACCTGGTAGAGCTTCTATGCGATTATGCGCCGTCCCGCCGTTTCGGTAAGGTCGGTATGGAACTGTTTGATTTACGGGAACATGATCGCGAGGAAGTGCTGCAGACGGTGATGGACCGCGGGACCACAAAATATCAGCTCACCTATGACGACCGGGCACTGCAATTTTTCCGCACCTTTGTCGAATCAACGGAAAAAGCGAACTATTTTGAGATTCCTTCCGCTGACAGCTGGGTATTTATCCCCGATCAGAATACTTTCTATCCTGATACGCCGATAATTGATAATAAGGAAAGCTGGTCCTTTGCCTTCCAGCCGATCGTCGACCCTTTCGCCTGCGAAATTATTTCGTGGGAAGCGCTGTTACGCACACCGGACGGCCAGTCGCCTGGCGCCTATTTTGCCGGGCTTTCCGGGGACGATATTTATCTCGCCGATCTGCACAGTAAACGCGTCGCGCTGTCGCTGGCCGGGAAATTAGGCTTACGCAATAAGGCGTTAAGTATTAATTTACTGCCGATGACGCTGGTTAAAGCGCCGAACGCGGTGGGTTTCCTGCTCGATCAAATTCAGCGTAATGATCTTATTCCTGAACAGATTATTGTCGAGTTTACCGAACGGGAAGTGATTTCGCGGATGGATGATTTTACCGATGCGGTGCGAAAGCTAAAAGGGGCGGGTATCAATCTTGCCATCGATCACTTCGGCGCCGGGTTTGCCGGGCTGTCGCTGCTGGCGCAATACCAGCCCGACAGAATTAAAATCGACCATGAGCTGATCCGCAATATCCACCAGGATGGACCGCGCCAGTCAATTGTACAGGCGATTATCAAATGCTGTTTTTCGCTGGAGATTGCGGTCTCTGCCGTCGGCGTTGAGCGTGCTGAAGAGTGGATGTGGCTGGAATCAGCCGGTATTTCGCAGTTTCAGGGGAATTTGTTCGCCAGCGCGCGCCTGGGGGGCTTACCCGCCGTCGCCTGGCCGGAAAAAAAATAATCCACCGCGAAATCAGCCAACTATTTTTTCATCTTTTTCCCAAGCGCTGTGAGCCACAACCTGTTATCTTTATCTGTACAAGAAAATAGAGTTGTACAGGATGCCTGAATTCGTTAGTTTAGGTATTAAAGTATCAGGTTGATGTGAGGCTGCTATGGCGTTTTACAGTATCGGTGAAGTCGCCGAACGTTGCGGAATCAATCCGGTCACACTGCGCGCCTGGCAGCGTCGTTACGGTCTACTGAAACCGCAGCGTAGCGAAGGCGGGCATCGGCAATTTGATGAAGAAGATATCCTGCGCATTGAAGAGATCAAGCGCTGGATCGAGCGCGGCGTATCCGTCGGGAAAGTCAAAGCGCTGCTGGAGGGTAACCTGCCGGCGGCGCGCGACGAATCCGCGCATCTTCAGGAAGAGATGATGTCCATTCTGCGTTATATGCAGCCCGCCAGAATCCGTGCCAAATTACTGGCGCTAAGCCATCAACACCCCGTCGACACGCTCATCGACAGCCTGTTAGTGCCGGTACGTCAGCGTCTGAAGCTCGATCAGAATACCTCTCTGGTGATTAGCAGTATGCTGGATGGTCTGCTGATTGACTGCGTGGCGCTGTTTCTCGCCGAAGCGCGTAAAAAGAACGGCAGGGAGACGCTGCTGGTGGGCTGGAGCAATGAGGACAGGACGCGTCTGTGGCTGGAGGCATGGCGTCTTTCCCAGCGCGGCTGGCACGTCAACGTCCTCGCCGAACCGCTGGAGTCGCCGCGGCCCGAGCTGTTCCCCGGGCAGCATATCTTCGTCTGGACCGGACGCGCCGCCACCCCTCTCCAGGAAGAGCTGCTCAGCCACTGGCAGGAGCAGGGCTTCAGCATCCATTTTCACGGTAATAATTAATCGCCCCGATCCGCAAAGCAGACCGGGGCTAACGCGCCGGGTTACAGGTGGATCTGGCTCCAGGATTTAAAGGTTTCGCTGCGGCTGATATTAAAAAAATCGGTCCTACCGCTACAGCCGAGCTTTTTAATCAGATTCAGCCGGATCTGATAAATGGTTTTAATATGCAGATTCAGCGACCGGCCAATGCTGGCGACCGCTTCGCCATTGCTGATAAGTTGAATCACTTTCTTTTCCCGCTCGGTAAACTGCACCGAGGCGCCCGGCGCCGGGTGGGTTTTATAGTAGCGGGTTGGCTGGTGCAGAAATATCTTTAACTCTTCCGGCGTTGAATTGGCCGGTAAGCGCAGCATAGGCAGTTCACTAAGAAAATTAAGATCGTTGCCTTCGGTTAACAGAATAAATAACGTATCCCGACGATTATAGTTGTGCTGCAGTACCGCGAAATAATTGTCGCTGGTAAAGAAAACATGTTTTTTGCGAAAGTAAGATGCCGGCAGACTATTCAGGATCAGCGACATCCCATAGAGAAGAAAACGATTATCAAACCACAGATCGTAATGTTCAGTACGATAGCAGGTATTATGGTGTGACATTTTATTTGCCTCAGTTAGCCGATAGAGACCCAGGCGTGCCGGCACCGCAGGCTTAAGCCTGCTGCCAGCTCCGCGAGTTTAATTAATGATGAGGTTTGCTGTACAGCATATCCAGCGCCTGCAAATAGAGGTCGGAGAGTATTTCATTACTTTCCGTTTGCAGGCGATGCTGAATTTCCGTAATCATCCGCTCATTATTTATCGTTCTGTGCTGCTTAATGAGCGTATTTTCAATATTCTTCATCAGGGCCGAATTGAAGACAAACTCTGCTGGAATGGTATTTTTAATATGCATAGCTCGAACTCTCCCACGTATAACGCAAACTGACAATAAAAGTCGCTACGTACCATTGGTACGCGCCAAGTCACGAACAGGAAATGCAAAACCAGGAACCACCGCCTGACTTGCCGCGCCACCGTTAAACATCCCCGCTTCGTTGCGCAACAAGCAGTTAACACTCCAAACTATAGACGGTGATCCCACTATGTACAACTTTTTTCAGAACTATATGTACAACGCAACGGCTTATTTTTAATGTTTGTTTTTAGTTGTTGATTTTAAAGGATTCTATTTTCTGTATAACTTGTACATAAAAGCCGGTTTGTGCAGGATCCACTTGTAAAACTAGCGGGAAGAGGCTGACGACAGGCGTGAGCTCAATGGGAAGGTATTGTGCAGGCTGGCGTGTTGGATGAAATCGCGCCGACGCAGGAAGAGGTACACAGCAACTCTGTCGTCGACAGGTGGCTTTCTTCCGCGTCGGACGCTGATCATAGCGGATATCAGGTGAGGTTTTGTCTGTTTTTTGCACAATCAGGTAAAGAGCAACACATCGGCCATTTCGTTAACGCTTCGGTCGGTTTGTTGGCGGATAAGGCGTGTGCTACGCTTTTTACTAGCGATGCGATGGTTCGGCATCGTTATCTTTCCCCCATTTCCCTGTCGGGTCTTTTACCCCTGTCACGACCGGTAAATACGGCAAAGGCAGTCTGTCTATGGACAGGCGTAGAGGTGTGAGGAGGGGAAATGCGCGGTAAAAGCGTGATGCTCCTGGCCGGGTTAGCGACTCTCGTGCAGGCGAAAGAGATTAACCTCTATTCGGTGAATACCGGTTCCTATGTTTACCATCTGACCAATAATCACGGTCAATATACTGAGAATTTCGAGAACCACTTTTTCTCGGTGGAGCGGAAATTCTCTGCCGACTCGAAATACAGCCTGCTGATTGGCACCATGAATAACAGTTTCGACGATCGCTGTCTGGCGCTGGGGGTGAGAAGAGACTGGTACCACAACGGCAGCGGGTGGACCTTCAAAGGCGTTTACGGCTATACCGGCGAATTCTTCTTCGACGCCTTCGAGCATTGCGGCGATCATGGCTCCTATAAAGATTTTAAGGACGCCACCGGGATCGGCTTTTCACCCTATATCTACCATGCTATCCAGTACAACTTTACCGACTATTTCGCCCTTGAGAGCGGCATTATTATTCCCAGCGTGTTTGTGATCAGCATCCAGTGGAGCTTCCGCTAAGTTACGGCGTCGTTTGTTACAGAGTTATTACCTTCCTGAGCAGCGTACTGGAGAGCGCGGCGAGGGAAATGAGCACCGACAGGACAAACGTTAGGGCAATCACTCCCAGCTTGGTGGCTAACGAGTGAATAGGGATCAGCATCACCAGCAGGTGAAAAACGGAGTAGTGCAGGATATAGACCCCGGTCATCGCTTTGCTAACCGTCGCCAGCACGGCCTCCTTCAGTTCGCGGTTCTTTTTAAACTGTACGGCGTTAGCGGCGATCACCAGCAGGACGATCAGAATATAAATCTGCGACCCCGTGAGAATGAACGCATTGCGATCGGCTTTAAACAGCGCGAAGAAAAAGTGGCGTTCATAAAACCAGGTAAATAAATAGACAAAGGGCAGGGCGATAATGGCGGCTTTAATCACCCGCGGGTCGCGTATCCACTCCGTGACCCGCGGATCGTTAAACAACTGCCCGGTTAAATAAAAAAGTAGCCACGTCCACAGACGATACTGCGGCGCCAGGCTGAAAAGATGTCTTTCCGGGTAGAGCACCGAGAGCAGGTCGTAACCATAAGAGCAGCACAGTAGCGTCAGGACCACGGAGAAAAACAGACCGCGCCGCTGGCTGAGCCAGGCAATCAGGGGATGGAAGGTATAGATGACAATCAGGGCGAAAATAAACCAGGGCTGGATCAGATAGCCGCGCTGGTAAGGCTCCCAGACATAATAGACCGTCACCCAAAACAGAAAGACGATCACCACGCTTTTAATTTTGCCAATTTGCCAGTTGGCGTCGTGTCGCGTTTGCGCATCAAGATAGCCGGCCACCACAAAAAACAGCGGCGTGGCGATGGTCGAGACAAAGGTCAGCAGCCCGAGGATCCAGTGATAGTCATAATCAAAGCGATCCCAGGTGTTATAGATGGTGAAAAAAGTCACCGCTGTCATACAGCCGAGTGTCTTAATAATGCTCAGACCGGTACTGTTCATCGTTGAGGCGTCATATCCTTATGGTGAAAGCAGGCGTAAATCACCGGCAGAACCAGCAACGTTAGCACGGTGGCGAAGGCCAGACCGAACATAATCACCACTGCCATACTCTGGAAAAAAACATCGCGCAGCAGCGGGGCAAGGCCAAGCACGGTGGTGAAGGCGGTCAGCAGGATCGGCCGCAGACGAGATGTTGCCGCATCAATGATCGCTTGTCGTTGATCTTTCTCCTGTTTTTGTTGCTCTATCTCTTCCACCAGCACAATGCCGTTGCGGATCAGCATGCCGCTGAGGCTGAGAAGGCCGATTAAGGCCATAAAGCCGAAGGGGATGCCGGTCAGCAAAAAGCCGGGCGTGACGCCGATCAGCGCCAGCGGGACGGTCAGCCAGATGGCGACAGCGTTTTTCAGCGAACTGAACATCAGCACCGTAATGATAAACATCACCAGATAGCCAAGCGGCAGGGTCGTGAACAGCCCTTGCTGTGCTTCACTGGAGTTCTCGGCATCGCCGCCCCATTCGATGCGATAGCCATGCGGCAGCGTCAATGCGTCAATGCGCGGTTTCACCCGGGCGAGAATATCACCCGAGGTTTGGCCGCTTTGCGGGCTGGGATCGGTCTGGACCGTCAGCACCCGGGTGCGATCCCGGCGGAGAATCAAGGGATCTTCCCACTCCAGGGAGAAACCATGGATGACGTTACTCAACGGGATATACTGCTGGCGGCTCTGGCTCCAGACCAGCACGTTATGCAGATGGTTGGCATCCTGTCGCTCCGCTGCCGGCGGCCGGACGATCACTGGCAGCAGATCGGCGCCCTCGCGATATAACCCGGCGCGACTGCCGGAGAAATTCATCTCCAGCGCGTTATCAATGTCCTGTTTATCCACCCCCAGTTCGCGCCCCAGCGCTAGGGAGTACTGCGGGCGGATCACCTTGCTGCGGTTCTGCCAGTCGTTACGCACGCTGTCGGTCGCCGGATCCTCAGCGAGAATATCGCTCACCTGACTGGCCAGCGCGCGCAGCGTATCCGGGTCAGGGCCCTTAATGCGCACTTCAATCGCGCTATCCCCGGAGGGGCCGAACATAATGCGTTTGGTGCTGGCGTTCACCTGCGGGTAGTTTCTGGCGATCCAGGTTTCGACGTGGCGGGTGACGGGGGCGATGCCGCGCTGGTCGTCCATCCGCACCATAATCTGCGCGTAGTTGCTGTACTGCCGCTGACCGCTGTAGGTAAGAATAAAACGCATACTGCCCTGGCCAATGGTGGCGACGGTGGTGACCACCCCCGGCTGGCCGGCGATCGACCGCTCAATATCGCGGGTCATCTGCTCGGTGGCGTTAATATCGGTACCGTAGGGCAGCCACAGGTCGACAAAGAAAATGGGCGTATTCGATGACGGAAAGAAATTCTGCCGCACGAAGGTGAAGCCCCAGATCGCCGCGGCCAGCAGGGCGCCCATCAGCACCAGGGTCAGGGTCTTTTGCTGCAGCAGTATTCGCAGCGTCTGCTGATAGCCACGGTAAAAGCGGCCGCGGTAGGGATCGGCTTTCTCCTCCGGCGCGGCGGCCGGCGGGGCGTGTTTAAACAACCACCACTTAATGAGCACCGGAGTGATGGTCAGGGCGGAGAACCAGCTGAGCATCAGGGAGATCAGCAGCACCTGGAACAGGGATTTGCAATACTCTCCGGTGGAGTCCTGCGAGAGGCCAATCGGCGCGAAGGCGAGGATGGCGATGACCGTGGCGCCGAGCAGCGGCAGGGCGGAGCGGCGGATCACATAGTTAATGGCGCCCAGCAGCGGCGATCCTTGCTGGCGGGCGATCAGCACCCCTTCGACAATGACAATGGCATTATCCACCAGCATACTCAGGGCGATGATTAGCGCCCCGAGGGAGATCCGCTGTAACTCGATCCCCCAGACAAACATGATAAGCAGGGTGCCGAGGACGTTGAGCGCCAGCGACAGGGCGATAATGATCCCGCTGCGTACTCCCATGAACACCAGCAGCACGCCGACCACGATCGCCAGGGCCATCAGGAAGTTGGTAATAAAGCCATTGACCGAGTGGGCGACCTCAGCCGCCTGATCGTAAAAAATGGCGATGTCGATACCCGCCGGTTTGTCGGCGGCCATCTGCTGGAGGCGGGCTTCAAGGGCGTGCCCGACGTCAATGACGTTGACGCCAGGAATAAAAGAGACCCCCATGGTCACCGCCTGGCGGCCGTTGGCATGATAAATACTGGACGGCGAGTCAGTCAGCCCGCGCGACAGCGTGGCAATATCCCGCAGTCGAGTGGTGGCGCTGGCGCCGTGAGGGCTGACCAGCAGATCCCCCAGTTCATCGATGCTCTGAAACTCCCCGGTGGGGTGTAGGCGGATCGATTCGCTGCCAACGCGGATCTCTCCGGCGCTGGACACCACGTTGAGCCGGGTCAGGATAGCGGCGAGCTGGTTGAGCGTGATCCCGCGCGCCGCCATTTTCGCCAGCGAGATATCAACATTGATCTGTTGCGGAATGACGCCGCCGATAGCAACTTTACCGACCCCAGGAACCAGCACCAGCTCCCGACGCAGCTGTTCGGCATAGCGCACCAGCTCGGGGTTGGTAAAACTGTCGCCCGAGATAGCGAAGAAAAAGCCAAACACATCGCCAAAGTCATCGTTGACGAAGGGGGTCACTACGCCAGGGGGGAAAAGTCGGCTGGCGTCACCGACGCGGCGACGTAGCTCATCCCAGATTTGCGGCAGCTCGCTGGAATGGTACTGCGAAGCGATATTCACCGTAATTTGCGATAAGCCATTTGAGGAGATGGAGCTGACGTTATCCAGTGAGGGAAGCTGCTGAATCGCGTTTTCCAGCGGCAGGGTCACCTCCTCCTCCACCTGTTGAGCGGACGCGCCCGGGTAGTGGGTCACGATCACCGCCGTTTTGATGGTGAAGGCAGGATCTTCCAGACGGCCGATATTGAGTAGGGCGAACAGACCACCCACCCCCAGCAGCAGAATGGCTAACCAGACGCGGGTCGGGTTATTAATAAACTGACGGGAAATGTCCATTTATAATCCTCGTTCACGCGTCCAGATCCGCACCGGCTGCCCGGCATGCAGCTCGCTCACGCCCGCCGCGACCACCTCTTCACCCGCGCGGAGACCGTCGGTGATGGCCACTCCCTGCGAGGTCACCTCGCCGACCGTGACCTTGCGCTCCTCAAGAAACCGATGCGCGTTGTCGCCTTTCACC
Organism: Klebsiella sp. TF21-TM; assembly: GCF_019753495.1. Classification (NCBI taxonomy): domain Bacteria; kingdom Pseudomonadati; phylum Pseudomonadota; class Gammaproteobacteria; order Enterobacterales; family Enterobacteriaceae; genus Klebsiella; species Klebsiella sp. TF21-TM. The sequence goes on from NZ_JAIJYL010000034.1 coordinate 27,770, forward strand.
ACCCAGACGACCGGTTCATTCTTCGGCCGGTTATCCGGGTTAAACACCGCCTCTACCGGCACCATGAGCGTTTCCCTTCCGGCGCTGGCCGGTAAATTGCCGAGATTGACCGTCACGGTGCCGCTGACCCCGCCGACGGTGGGAAAATCATCCGGCCGCGGCATGGTTAAAATGATCTGCCAGGTAAGGGTGCTGTTGTCGCTGCTGCCGGTATGCTCTTTGTATTCCGCCGTAAATTCGCGGCCCGGCAGGGTATTGATCCTGACGACGGGGCGGTAGGCGGTATTGCGGATATCCAGGGAGGTGAACAGATTTTCGGGAATGCTGAAGACCACATCCAGCAGGTCGGTACGCGTCAGGGTGATCACCGGCTGGCCGGCGGCGACCACCTGATGGTTGCGGATATGCACGCCGGCGGCAATCCCGCCGAAGGGCGCGGTGAGGCTCATTTGCGCCAGCTCTTCACGGGCGATTTTTAAGGCCGCGTTGGCGGCATCGCGATTGGCGCGCTGCACGTCCATCTCCGCCTGGGAAATCGCCTGACGTCCCGCCAGGGTCTGGAAGCGATCAAACTGACGCTGGGCGAGCGTAGCCGCCGTTTGTCGTTCATTGACCCGCTGTTGGGCCTCGCGGGCATTCAGGCGCGCCAGCGTTTGCCCCTGGGCGATGGTCGCCCCCTGGCGAATATCCAGCGATTCCACCTGGCCCCCCCGCTTAAACGACAGCTCGGTGGAGTCGCCAGACTCGATACGTGCCGGAAACGTTCGCTGCTGGGTATTGCCCACGGCGGTCACCTGCGCCACCTTGACCATGCGCGGGGCGGACTCGACGGACGGCGATTTCTGATCGCAAGCGGTTGTAAATAAAATAACAACCGGGATGAGAGAAAAATAACGGTTCACAGTATTCCCCTCAGATTCAGGATTTATTTTACATTTTTATTACGCGGCGCACGCTTATTCGGCGAGGGCGGCGACAACCAGATAGGTGAATAGTCCCACCAGCGTGCAGGCGACAATGGCCAGCGCGACAAATAATCCCAGACGTAACAGGCTATAACCAAACATGATTTTCTCCCTTTACTCCCACCCGAACCGCGAATGTCATTTAATTCGGCCCCCACGGTGACCACCGGACATTCGGAGCGGCACTCCTGCTTGTAATCAGCATAGTCGGAGAAAAGGTGAAGTGTTAAAAAAGAGCGTACCGCGAGCGGCAGCGGCACTGTTGGGGAAAACGCAGGAGATCTGCAGGGAATATATGGTTTTTATAATATTTTTCAGTCTATTAATCCGTCATTTTCTAATGTTAATTTTCCTGTGCTACGTTTAATAACATCTATTCCGCTCGCCGCTTCTGTTGTTGAGATTTCGTTCCTCCCCAAGTATGGGGTTATTCATCACTACGCATTGTATTGGTAATAAAAGGATTATCTCATGTATAAAAATATCGTTGTTCCCGTTGACGTGTTTGATGCAGGCCTGGCCGACAAAGCCCTTTCTCATGCGAAATTCCTCGCCCAGCATTCTTCCGGGCAAATTCATCTTATCCATGTCATTCCGGCATTCTCTCCGGTATTAACGCGCGGATTTATCTCTGATGCGCGAAAGATGGAAGACCATTTGATTAATACCGCTAAGGAAAAACTGACTGAGCTGGTCAAAAAAAATGGCCTTGCGGAAGACGCCAGCCATCTTTATGTGCGCAGTGGCAATGTTCGCGATCAAGTGATTGCTCTGGCCGATGAGCTACAAGCGGACATGGTGATTGTCGGTTCGCGCAATCCGGGGATTCAGACTCACCTGCTGGGCTCGGAAGCGGCCAATATCGTGCGCTATGCCCATGTACCGGTTTTCGTTGTGCGCTGATGACGGCGGGATGTCGTCCTGACTTCCGCTTCAGAAATCGAGGGAGAGAGTATGAATACAGATAAACCGGGGGCGCCCTATTATCAGCGCTCCGTCGAGGAGACGCTCGCCAGCGTACAGAGTTCGCCGGACGGGATTAGCGGAACAGAGGCGGCCACGCGCCTGCAGCAGTATGGCGAAAACGCCCTGCCGCAGAAGCCGGGTAAACCCGCCTGGCTGCGTTTTATTGTGCATTTTAACGATGTGCTGATCTACGTCCTGCTGGCGGCGGCGCTGCTGAAGGCGGTAATGGGCCACTGGATCGACATGTCAGTGATCCTCGCGGTGGCGGTGGTCAATGCGCTGATCGGCTTCATTCAGGAGAGTAATGCGGAAAAATCCCTGCAGAGTATCCGCAATATGCTGTCCAGCGAGGCGGTGGTGATCCGACAGGGCAACCATGAAACCATCCCCACCACCTCGCTGGTACCCGGCGATATCGTGGTGATCCGCGCCGGCGACCGTATCCCCGCCGATTTACGGGTGATTGAGGCGCACAACCTGCGGGTGGAAGAGGCGATCCTCACCGGCGAGTCGACGGTGGTGGAAAAAACCACCGAGCCGCTAAGCGGCGATTTACCGCTTGGCGATCGCAGCAACCTGTTGTTTTCCGGGACCACCGTCAGCTCAGGGGCGGGGAAAGGGATCGTGGTGGCCACCGGCGGCGATACCGAGCTGGGCCACATCAACCAAATGATGGCGGGCATTGAGAAGCACCGCACGCCGCTGCTGGTGCAGATGGACAAGCTGGGCAAAGCCATCTTCATCCTGATTCTGGTGATGATGGCGGCGCTGTTCGTCTTTAGCCTGCTGTTCCGTGATATGCCGGTCTCCGAACTGATGCTGTCGTTGATTAGCCTCGCGGTGGCGTCGGTCCCGGAAGGGTTGCCGGCGATTATCTCGATTATTCTGTCGCTCGGCGTGCAGGCGATGGCCCGCCAGAAAGCGATTATTCGCAAGCTGCCGACGGTAGAAACCCTCGGCGCGATGACCGTTATCTGTTCGGATAAAACCGGGACCCTGACCATGAACGAAATGACGGTGAAGGCGGTGATCACCGCGGACAGCGTCTATCGGGTGGAAGGGGACAGCTATGAGCCGGTCGGTAAAATCCATGCTATCGACGACCCGTCGCCGGTTGCGGTGGCTCCAGGATCGCTTCTTGAACGCTATCTGCGCACCATCGATCTGTGTAACGACAGCCAGCTTATCAAAGAGGAAAGCGGGCTGTGGAAAATCACCGGCGGCCCCACCGAGGGGGCATTGAAGGTGCTGGCGGCGAAGATAACCCTGTCGCCGCAGCCCAGCGAGCTGCGCAGTAAAATTCCTTTTGATTCGCAATATAAATACATGTCGACGCTTTACCGGCTGGGCGAAGAGGAGGTGGTGCTGGTCACCGGCGCGCCGGATGTTCTGTTCCGCCTGTGCCAGTATCAGCAGAGCGACAGCGGGTTGCAGCCGCTGGATCTCCCGTACTGGGAAAGTAAAATTGAAGAGTACGCCCGGGAGGGGCTGCGAATGGTGGCCGCGGCCTGGAAGCCGGCTGCCGCAGGCCAGACCGAGCTGACCCATCAGGATCTACAGCAGGGGGTCATTTTATTAGGGGTTGCCGGGATGATGGATCCGCCGCGTCCGGAAGCGATCACGGCGATTGCCGACTGCCTGCAGGCCGGGATCCGCGTGAAGATGATCACCGGCGACCACCCGCAAACGGCGATGAGCATCGGCAAAATGCTGGGGATTGGCAATGCGGGGAACGCCATTACCGGGCGCGAGCTGGAGGTGATGGACGACGCGCAGCTGAGCGTGGCCGCGCAGCAGTACGATATCTTCGCCCGCACCAGCCCGGAAGATAAGTTCCGTCTGGTGCAGGCTCTGCAGAGCAAGAAAGAGATTGTCGGCATGACCGGAGACGGGGTGAACGATGCCCCGGCGCTGAAGCAGGCTGACGTCGGCGTGGCGATGGGGATCAAGGGGACCGAGGTGACCAAGGAAGCCGCCGATATGGTGCTGACCGATGACAACTTCGCCACCATCGCCAGCGCGGTCCGCGAGGGGCGCCGGGTGTATGACAACCTGAAAAAAACCATTCTTTTTGTCATGCCGACCAACCTTGCGCAGGGGTTACTGATCGTGATCGCGCTGCTGGCGGGCAACGTACTGCCGCTGACGCCGGTGCTGATCCTGTGGATGAACATGGCCACCTCCGCCACGCTGTCGTTTGGTCTGGCGTTTGAAGCCGGTGAGAAAAATATTATGCGGCGGCCGCCGCGCGACCCGAAACTGCACGTGATGGACGGCTTTGCCATCTGGCGCGTGGCGTTTGTGGGGTCGATGATTGCGGTCAGCGCTTTTATTCTCGAAGCCTGGCTGCAGCCGCGCGGCTATTCGCCGGAGTTTATCCGTACCGTGCTGTTGCAGACTCTGGTCACCGCCCAGTGGTTCTATATGCTGAACTGCCGCGTGTCGGATGGTTTCTCGTTGACCAAAGGTCTGCTGGCTAACAAAGGGATCTGGATCGTCAGCGGCGTGCTGCTGGTGCTGCAGCTGCTGATTATCTATGCGCCGTTTATGCAGATGCTGTTCGGCACCACCGGGCTGCCGTTCCGCTACTGGGTGATCACCTTTATCATCGGCTTCGCCATGTTCCTGATTGTGGAGCTGGAAAAACCGCTGACCCGCAAATGGCGAACCGCCTGACGGCGTGAAGCGTTGAACGAAAAAGGAAAGAGGGGGCATCGCCCCCTCTTTTTATTGTGCTGTGCCGGTATCGCGATTTATTGTTTCGGCTCGGCGACCACGCTGCTTCCCACGCCGCGGTTGTTATATTCCCACATACGGTTGAAGCCGTTGTCGTTGAGGTTGCGCTGCAGATTGCCTTTGTCATCCGCGCTGCCGGTATTGCCGCTGAACGGACGGCCGGAGCCTACCGCCGCCGCCCACGGCTGGGCGATGTTAAAGCCTTCATTGATGGCGCTGTCGCGGATCACGACCTGGCCGTTGCTGTTGCCGTCAACGTCCAGCGCGCGGCCGAGCTGCGCGACGTTATCCCCGGAGGCGGTGAAGCGGCTGTTGGTCGCCAGGAAGCCGTAGGTCACGCTCTTCAGGGTGGCCGGCGCGAAGACGTAGGCTTCTTTCTGAGTACGCGAGTTCACCACGCGGAAGTCGGTGTTATCAAACACCACGGCGCCGCGGCCAGAAACGATATCCACGTCGCCTTCAATATAGCTGTTCGTCACCAGGGTGCGGGTCTGACGGTTGTTCTGCAGACGGTTCTGCACGCCGCTGTTGGTCACGAAGAAGGTGTTCTGGCGGCCAAGAATGTTCACTTTATCAATCTGCACCTGGTCACCATCGCTGCGCAGGGCAACGGCCTGGTGGGTGCCGGCATCGACGCTGTCGCCCAGGTTGTTGGCGATGGTCAGGTTCTGCAGCTGCAGGCCGTTATTCTGCGACCAGAAGACCGCGGAGCACATCACGCCGACGGTGGCGGTGGATTTGCTCTGGCAGCTGTCGAACATATACCACGCTGGTTTGCCCGGCATGTATTTGCCACCCGGATTGACCAGACGACGCCAGGTGTTGCGATCCATTTCGGAATCAATGGCTTCGCTGATCTTCACGTCGATCGGTTTATCGCCGGTACCATACAGGGTCAGGGCGCCCGGCGCCGCCGGAACGTAGACGGTGCCCGGGTATTCGCCCGGCATGATGGCGATAAACAGACGACGGTTAGAGTGGCGGGCAATCGCCGCATCCACCGCCGCCTGGATGGTGGTATGCGTCACGCCCTGGGTTCCCGCCGGGCCGACGATAAAGTCAGGCTGCGCCGGCAGGCTGATGGCGGACGGCGTCCAGGCCGCGGCATTGGGGGTCAGCGACTGGAAATAGGCCGCCTGGGTAAAGTTTTTCGCTTCATCGGCGTTCAGAATGGGACGCGCGCTGGTGCCCGGTGCTGTCTGCGTTGAGGGCTGTTGATCGGCAGGCGTCGAGCTACAGGCGGACAGCGTCACGCCGAAGGCCAGCGCCAGCGCCAGACGGGAAACGGAATATGTGTTCATGTTGCTCCGGGCAAAATTAAGCGTAGTGAAATACCCCGGCTGAGACGCCAGGGTATAAGTCCTTTAAAACCTGCTGTTTTATACTAACTTGAACGAAACGGGAAGACGTGGGCTGAAAAACTTACCTTCTTTACGCAATACGCCGCGTCGCCGGACGGTCTCCAGTCACAAATAAATAACATTTACTCGCGCTTTTGTTGACATTCCCGGCGTTATGAAAATAAATGTCTATACAACCCATGACAAGTTGAACGCTATGACTGAAGCCACCTCCGAACGCGTTATCTGGCGAAACGCCCGTCTCGCCACCCTGAACCCTGATGCTTCCCAACCGTACGGTCTGCTGGAGCGCCACGCGCTGCTGGTGCGCGACGGTCGCATTGCGGCGATCGTCCCCGAAAATGACCTCCCCAGCGGGCGCAGGATCGATCTCGAAGGCCGGCTGGTCACGCCGGGATTAATCGACTGCCATACCCACCTGATCTTCGGCGGCAGCCGGGCGCAGGAGTGGGAGCAGCGGCTGAACGGCGTCTCCTATCAGACCATCAGCGCCAGCGGCGGGGGGATTAATGCCACCGTGCGCGCCACCCGCGACAGCAGCGAAGCCGAATTACTGGCGCTGGCGCAGCCGCGTCTGGCCCGCCTGCTGCGTGAAGGGGTGACCACCCTGGAGATCAAATCCGGCTACGGTCTCGATCTGCAAAACGAACGCAAAATGCTGCGGGTCGCCCGCCAGCTGGCGCGCGATAACGCGGTGGAACTCTCGGCGACGCTGCTCTCCGCCCACGCCACGCCGCCGGAATATCAAGGCGATGCCGACGGCTATATTACGCTGGTCTGCGACACTATCCTGCCGACGCTGTGGCGGGAGGGACTGTTTGAAAGCGTTGACGTCTTCTGCGAAAACGTCGGCTTCAGCCCGCAGCAAACCGAGCGGGTGTTTCAGGCGGCGCAGGCGTTGGGCATTCCGGTTAAAGGTCACGTTGAACAGCTCTCCTCGCTGGGCGGCGCCCAGCTGGTGAGCCGTTATCACGGACTGTCCGCCGACCATATTGAATATCTGACGGAAGAGGGGGTGGCGGCGATGCGCGAAAGCGGCACCGTGGCGGCCCTGCTGCCCGGCGCGTTTTACTTCCTCAATGAAACCCGCAAACCGCCGGTGGAACTGCTGCGCAAGTACCAGGTGCCGATGGCGGTGGCGACCGATTTCAACCCCGGCACCAGCCCCTTCGCCAGCCTGCATCTGGCGATGAATATGGCCTGCGTCAAGTTTGGTTTAACGCCGGAGGAGGCGTGGGCCGGCGTGACGCGCCATGCCGCGCGGGCGCTGGGGCGGCAGAACAGCCACGGTCAGCTGGCGGCGGGCTTTGTAGCGAACTTTGCCATCTGGGATGCCGAGCATCCGGTCGAGATGGTGTATGAGCCGGGGCGCAGTCCGCTCTGGGGACGCGTGGTACAAGGAGAATGGCAATGATGCTGTGGCAAGCTACGCCCGCCAACCTTTGGCAGGGGCGCGATGATAGTGCGGAAGCGCCGAATGCGCTGCGCCTGTTTCAGACCATCCCCCGCGCGGAACGCTTCGCGCCGCAGGCGCTGCCCGGCGATATCGCGCTGCTTGGCTTCGCCTGTGACGAAGGCGTCCGGCGCAACAAAGGGCGTACCGGAGCGGCTGACGGCCCGGCGACCCTACGCCGGGCGCTGGCCAATATGGCCAGCCATCAGGGCCACGACCGCTGCGTGGATATGGGCACGATTAGCGTCGATGGCGAACAGCTGGAAGCCGCACATCAGGCGCTGCGCGAGGCGGTGACCGCCTGCCAGCGCGCCGGGAAACGCACGCTGGTTCTGGGCGGCGGCCACGAGACCGCCTTCGGTCATGGCGCGGGGGTACTGGATGCCTTCCCGGGCGAAAAAGTGGGCATTATTAATCTCGATGCGCATCTTGATCTGCGCATTGCCGAGCGCGCCAGCTCCGGGACGCCGTTTCGCCAGCTGGCGCTGGAGTGTGACGCGCAGCAGCGCGCTTTTCACTATACCTGCATCGGCGTCAGTCGGGCGGCCAACACCCAGGCGCTCTGGGAGGAAGCGGCGCGACGCGAGGTGGCTATCGTGGAGGATCTCCAGGTGCTGGAGGCCTTCGAAACCCGGGTGCTGGCGGAGCTTGAGCGCAACATCGCGCAGTACGATCGTCTGTATCTGACCATCGATCTCGACGTGCTCCCGGCGCGGGAAATGCCGGCGGTGTCGGCCCCGGCGGCGCTGGGCGTGCCGCTGGCGACCCTGCTGCGCATCGTTGAGCCGCTGTGCCGCAGCGGTAAGCTGCAGGCGGTGGATCTGGTGGAGTTCAACCCGCAGTTTGACATTGACGGTCAGGGCGCCCGCGCGGCCGCCCGTCTGGCATGGCAAATCGTCCATTGGTGGCAGTAGCCATTCCGGTATATTCTGGGTGTTTCGCCGCCCATTTTGCAAAAGGAAAGCCAGGCTATGTTTTCACAGCAATCCCGTTCCGCGCCCGCGCCTTTTTATGAGAAGGTGAAGCAGGCTATCGGTGAAAAAATTCACAGCGGCGTCTGGCGACCGCATGACCGTATCCCTTCCGAAGCGGAGCTGGTGGCCCAGTTCGGCTTCAGCCGGATGACCATCAACCGCGCGCTGCGCGAGCTAACGGATGAAGGCCTGCTGGTCAGGTTGCAAGGGGTGGGGACCTTTGTCGCCGAGCCGAAAGGGCAGTCGGCGCTGTTTGAGGTGCGCAGCATTGCCGAAGAAATTATTGCCCGTCACCATCAGCACCGCTGCGAGGTGCTGCTGCTGGAGGAGACCCGGGCGGATCATATTCAGGCGGCGGCGCTCAGCGTAGCGGAAGGCACCCGCATCTTTCACTCGCTGATGGTGCATTACGAAAACGAGGTGCCGGTGCAAATCGAAGATCGCTGCGTCAATGCCGCGGTGGTGCCGGACTATCTCCAGCAGGATTATACCGCCACCACGCCCCATGATTATCTGTCGCTGATCGCCCCGTTAACAGAAGGTGAACATATTGTTGAAGCGGTGCAGGCCACGGCGGAAGAGTGCGCGCTGCTGCATATTCACGCCCACGATCCCTGCCTGCTGATCCGCCGCCGCACCTGGTCGACAACCCACATCGTCTCCCACGCGCGCCTGCTGTTCCCCGGTAGCCGCTATCGTCTGCAGGGCCGCTTTGGCTCCTGATCCACGCTGGCGTCAGCAAAACGTGATTGCTGACGCAATATAACAAAATTGTATCATTTTTGTTAAATCCTGGCTTGCGCATGCTTGTATAGACAAGTATATGTATCTACGTAAACAACGTTCATTGTCAGGAGAAACCCCGATGTCGCAAAGCAAATATCGCCAGCTGGACGTCCGTGCGCCAAGAGGCACGACGCTGACCGCGAAGAGCTGGTTGACCGAAGCCCCGCTGCGTATGTTAATGAATAACCTCGATCCCGATGTCGCCGAAAACCCGCACGAACTGGTGGTCTATGGCGGTATTGGTCGCGCAGCGCGCAACTGGGAATGCTATGACGCTATCGTGAAGGCGCTGAAGAACCTGGAAAGCGACGAGACCCTGCTGGTCCAGTCCGGCAAGCCAGTGGGCGTTTTCAAAACCCATGAACACTCGCCGCGCGTGCTGATCGCTAACTCCAACCTGGTTCCGCACTGGGCGACCTGGGAACACTTTAACGAGCTGGATGCCAAAGGGCTGGCGATGTACGGCCAGATGACCGCCGGCAGCTGGATCTACATTGGCAGCCAGGGCATCGTCCAGGGCACCTACGAAACCTTCGTCGAAGCCGGTCGCCAGCACTATCAGGGCAGCCTGAAAGGCCGCTGGGTGCTAACCGCCGGGCTGGGCGGCATGGGCGGCGCGCAGCCGCTGGCCGCGACGCTGGCCGGCGCCTGCTCGCTGAATATTGAATGCCAGCAGAGCCGCATCGATTTCCGTCTGCGCACCCGCTACGTGGACGAACAAGCCACTTCTCTGGATGACGCCCTGGCGCGTATCAAGAAATACACCGCCGAAGGCCGGGCTATCTCCATCGCGCTGTGCGGCAACGCCGCGGAGATCGTGCCGGAGCTGGTGAAACGCGGCGTGCGCCCGGATATGGTCACCGACCAGACCAGCGCCCACGACCCGCTGCACGGCTATCTGCCGAAAGGCTGGAGCTGGGAAGCGTATCAGCAGAAAGCTGAATCCGATCCGCAGGGCACCATTCTGGCGGCGAAACGCTCGATGGCCGACCACGTGCAGGCGATGCTGGCCTTCCATGAGATGGGGGTGCCGACTTTCGACTACGGTAACAACATTCGCCAGATGGCTCAGGAAGTGGGCGTCAGCAACGCCTTCGATTTCCCGGGCTTCGTGCCGGCCTATATCCGCCCGCTGTTCTGCCGTGGTATCGGTCCGTTCCGCTGGGTGGCGCTCTCCGGCGATCCGCAGGATATCTACAAGACTGACGCGAAAGTGAAAGAGATCATCAAGGATGATAAGCATCTGCACCATTGGCTGGATATGGCGCGCGAGCGCATCAGCTTCCAGGGACTGCCGGCGCGTATCTGCTGGGTCGGTCTGGAATGGCGGCAGAAGCTGGGCCTGGCGTTTAACGAAATGGTGCGCAGCGGCGAAGTCTCCGCGCCGATCGTGATTGGCCGCGATCATCTTGACTCCGGCTCCGTCGCCAGCCCGAACCGCGAAACCGAAGCGATGCGCGACGGCTCTGACGCGGTCTCTGACTGGCCGCTGCTGAATGCGCTGCTCAACACCGCCAGCGGCGCGACCTGGGTGTCGCTGCACCACGGCGGCGGGGTAGGCATGGGCTTCTCGCAACACTCCGGGATGGTTATCGTCTGCGATGGCACCGATGAAGCGGCAGCGCGTATCGCCCGCGTCCTGCACAACGACCCGGCCACCGGCGTGATGCGTCATGCCGACGCGGGTTACGAGATTGCCATTGAATGCGCGGCAGAACAGGGTCTGAATCTTCCGATGGTGGCGGCAACGCAGGGGAACGCGAAATGAAATCTTTAACTCTAATCCCGGGTCAACTCAGCCTGTCGCAGCTCCGCGACATCTACAGCCACCCGGTGAATATTACCCTCGACAGCGGCGCGTTTGCCGCCATTGACGAGAGCGTGGCCTGCGTCAACGCTATCCTTGCCGAAGGGCGGACCGCCTACGGCATCAACACCGGTTTTGGCCTGCTGGCGCAGACCCGTATCTCGACGGAAGATCTGGAGAACCTGCAGCGTTCGCTGGTGCTGTCCCATGCGGCGGGCGTAGGCGAGCCGCTGGACGATGACCTGGCGCGCCTGATTATGGTGCTGAAGATTAACAGTCTGTCCCGCGGATTCTCCGGGATCCGCCTGAGCGTGATCCAGGCGCTGATTGGCCTGGTGAATGCCGGCGTGACGCCGTGGATCCCGGCGAAAGGCTCCGTCGGCGCCTCCGGCGACCTCGCGCCGCTGGCCCATATGTCGCTGACCCTGCTTGGCGAAGGTAAAGCGCGGGTACGCGGCGGCGATTGGCTGCCGGCCACCGAAGCGCTGCGTCAGGCGGGGCTGGAGCCGATTACCCTGGCGGCGAAAGAGGGGCTGGCGCTGCTCAACGGCACCCAGGCGTCGACCGCTTTTGCCCTGCGCGGTCTGTTCGAAGCCGAAGATTTGTTCGCCTCCGCGGTCGTCTGCGGGGCGTTAACCACCGAAGCGGCGCTGGGCTCCCGTCGTCCGTTTGATGCGCGCATCCATGAAGTGCGCGGCCAGCGCGGGCAGATTGACGCGGCGGCGCTGTATCGCCATCTGCTGACCGACGACAGCGCGATCTCGCTGTCGCACCATAACTGCAGCAAGGTGCAGGACCCGTACTCCCTGCGCTGTCAGCCGCAGGTGATGGGCGCCTGCCTGACCCAGATCCGCCAGGCGGCTGAGGTGCTGCTGGCCGAAGCCAACGCGGTGTCCGATAACCCGCTGGTCTTCGCCGCCGGGAATGACGTGATCTCCGGCGGTAACTTCCACGCCGAGCCGGTGGCGATGGCGGCGGATAATATCGCGCTGGCGATTGCCGAAATCGGCTCGCTCTCCGAGCGTCGCATCGCGTTGATGATGGACAGCCATATGTCGCAGCTGCCGCCGTTCCTCGTCAAAAACGGCGGGGTGAACTCCGGGTTTATGATTGCCCAGGTCACGGCGGCGGCGCTGGCCAGTGAAAACAAAGCGCTGTCGCACCCGCACAGCGTCGACAGCCTGCCGACCTCCGCCAACCAGGAAGATCACGTCTCGATGGCGCCGGCGGCCGGTCGCCGCCTGTGGGCGATGGCCGAGAACACCCGCGGCGTACTGGCCGTCGAGTGGCTGGCGGCGGCGCAGGGGCTGGATATGCGCGAAGGGCTGACCACCAGCCCGCTGCTGGAAGAGGCGCGCCATCTGCTGCGCGAACGCGTCCCTCACTATACGCAGGATCGCTACTTCGCCCCGGATATCGATAATGCCATTGCGCTCCTGGCGGCCCGTCACCTGACGCGTCTGCTGCCTGCCGTACTGCCAGGCCTGCACTAATCACCGTTGTTCTCTGTACCCGCGTCGGGGGAAATCATTCCCCCGACCGCCCTACATCGCATATTTGTCGTCAAATAAAAAAACCAGGACACCTGTATATGCAACAACAACACAAGCCACATCTGCTGCGCGGGCTCAATGCCCGACACATTCGATTTATTGCGCTCGGCTCCGCGATCGGCACCGGGCTGTTCTATGGCTCGGCTTCCGCCATCAAGGCGGCGGGCCCGGCGGTGCTGCTGGCCTATTTGATTGGCGGCGCGGCGGTGTTTATCGTCATGCGCGCGCTGGGCGAGATGGCGGTGCGCAACCCAGTTTCCGGCTCCTTCGGCAGCTATGCCCGCCAGTATCTCGGCCCGCTGGCCGGGTTTATTACCGGCTGGACCTACACTTTTGAAATGGTGATCGTCGCCCTGGCCGACGTGACCGCCTTCGGCATCTATATGGGATTGTGGTATCCCGATGTCCCGCGCTGGATCTGGATCCTCAGCATCATCTTCTTTATCGGCGCCATGAACCTGTGCAACGTGCGGGTGTTCGGCGAGATGGAGTTCTGGCTGTCGCTGGTGAAGGTGGTGGCGATTATCGCCATGATGCTGGCGGGAGCGGGGATCATCTTCTTTGGTTTCGGCCATAGCTTCCCGGCCACCGGGCTGGAAAATCTCTGGAGCCACGGCGGCTTTGCCCCTAACGGCTGGCAGGGCGTTATCGCTTCGCTTGGCATCGTGATGTTCGCCTTCGGCGGGGTGGAGATTATCGGCGTCACCGCCGCGGAAGCGAAGGATCCGAAGAAGGTCATCCCGCAGGCCATCAATACCATTCCGCTGCGCATTATCCTGTTCTACGTCTGCACCCTGGCGGTGCTGATGGCGATTTTCCCGTGGAACAGCTTTGGCGAGCAGGGGAGTCCGTTTGTGCTGATTTTCGACGGTCTGGGGATCCCGGCGGCGGCGACAATCCTTAACATCATCGTGATCAGCGCCAGCATCTCGGCGATTAACAGCGATATCTTCGGCGCCGGACGCATGATGTACGGCATGTCGAAGGAGGGGCTGGCGCCGAAAAGCTTCCAGCGCATCGCCAGCAACGGCGTACCCTGGATGACGGTGGTGGTCATGGGCGGCGCGCTGCTGGCGGCGGTGGTGCTGAACTATCTGATCCCCGAGCAGGTATTTGTGCTGATTGCTTCGCTGGCGGCATTCGCCACGGTGTGGGTATGGCTGATGATCCTGCTGTCCCATTTCGCCATGCGCCGTAGTTTGTCTGCCGAAGAGTGCAGCCAGATTGCCTTCCCCGTTCCGTTCTGGCCGGTGGCGCCGCTGTTAACGCTGCTGTTTATGGGGCTGGTCATCGCTGTGCTGGGGATGTTTGCCGAGACGCGGATGGCGCTGATCGCCGGCCTGGTCTGGCTCGGGCTGCTGACGGTGGTGTGGTACGCGCGGGTGCGTAAAACTGCGCTGCAGGTTGTCACTGAGCAGTAAATTAGATCTCCCCGGCGGCGCGGCGCTTGCCGGGGCGACGAGGTGTAGGCCTGGGAGAGGACCCTGTAGGCCGGGTAAGGCGCAGCCGCCACCCGGCACAAAATCGGCTCTGTGCCTGCTGTCATCGCCCGGTGGCGAGGCGCTTACCGGGCCTACGAGGTATGAGCCAGTGAGAGGACCCCGTAGGCCGGGTAAGGCGCAGCCGCCACCCGGCATAAAAGCGGCTCCGTGCCTGCTGTCATCGCCCGGTGGGGCTGCGCTTGCCGGGCCTACGAGGTATGAGCCTGTGAGAGGGGACTGTAGGCCGGGTAAGGGGCAACCGCCACCCCGGC
>NZ_JAIJYL010000035.1:0-39245 GCF_019753495.1 Klebsiella sp. TF21-TM
AACTGGGGGTGATGTTCCACTACGGAAAGCTGAATATGGCGTTCTGAGCCTTCCCACCATGATCGGGGAAGACCCATGCATATACAGTATAAAGAATCAGTTTTATTCTTCAACACACTGTTTATTATGTTGTAACTACTCCCTACCTTCAGGTTCATGGTTCATTTTGTTAACGGTCTGTTGCTTCACAGCTTTGCTGATAGTCGCCCGGCTACAACCCAGCACTTTTTGAATCTGGCTCCAGGAGCTGCCGCTCGCAATCAGCCTGTTTATGGCGTCATAGCGAGACTGATTAACCTGGCGGCCTTTATACTTCCCTTCCCTTTTCGCCCTGGCGATCCCCTGCTGCTGCCGTTCCCGGCGCTGTTCATAGTCTCGCCTGGCGACGGCGGCCAGCATATCCAGCAACATATCGTTTATGGCCGAAAACATTCGGCTGTCAAAATCATTGTGACCCGATGCGAGCCAGGTTGTCGGAACGTTGACGGCCACAACCCGGATATCTTTCTGCCGGATCATTTTCTTCAGTGTGTTCCAGTCCTCCCCTACCAGGCGTGAAAGCCTGTCCACATCCTCTACCAGCAAGATATCGTTTTGCTGACAATCTTTCAGGAGCCGGAACAACTCAGGGCGTTCAAGCTTAGAACCTGATTCATTTTCAATGTAGTAGTTACAGATGCTCAGGCCGCGCTCGATGGCGAAGGTATTTATCGTGTCCAGGGCGCGTGTTGCATCCTGTTCAGTCGTGGATGCGCGTAAGTAAGCTCTGACAAAGCCTTTCGGTACTGTTTGAGTCATTATAGGGAACCAGTTCATTTTGAGTTAACCAGACACACCCATACAGTACCCATTTCAGTTGGTTCAGGGAAGGCACACTCAAAAAGAACCAGCAAACAGACCCCAGCCCTATAGTGACAACGTCACACTAAAAATTTACAACATAAAGATGATGTAAAGACACACCAAGATTTACACCATAAAGCGCACATAAAGACACAGCAACATTTACCATGTAAAGACACCATAAAGATAAATATATCTTTATTTGTGCTTTACATGGTAAAGCCATTGCATTATAAAGACACTGTAAAGACAAAAGTATCTTTACGAAAAACACACCATGTAAAGACATTCATATCTTTACATGAGCTTTACAACATAAAGAGAGGGATTCTGAAATGGGTAAAATCTTGCTTGTCGTATCAGATAAAGGTGGGGTAGGCAAAAGCACCTACGTGGCTAACACAGGCTCAATGCTGGTCAACAAAGGTAAGTCGGTAATTATCCTGAAGACAGATAAAAACCACGATCTGTTGAGCTGGAACGAAAAGCGGACAGATAACGGCTTACTCACTATCCCGGTTCACGCAGCTTACGGAAACGTCAGCAACGAAATTAAGCGCCTTAGTAAGCTGTGTGAAGTTCTCATTGTCGATTGCCCCGGCCACGACAGCCAGGAGTTCCGTAGCGCCCTGACAGTATCAGATATCGTGGTGACACTGGTTAAGCCGTCCTCTGATTTCGAAAGCGAAACACTGACCAGTGTTACAGAGAAAATCCGCACCGCTCAGAAAGCTAACGCAGCTCTGGAACCGTGGGTGCTGTTCACCAGAATCAACTCAGCGAAACCCCGCCACAGAAAAGCGGCCATTGATCTGGATAAATTACTGCGTTCGGACAACATCTGGATTCAACCTCTGAAAACCCGGATATCCGAGCTGGATGTGTATGAAAGCGCCTGTAATGAAGGGGCAGGGGTACATGACGTTAGCCGGGCATCGAGCCTTTCAACAGCGAAAGCACAGATTGAACTTGTGGCACAGGAAATTGGCATTTTATAGAAATATCAACAATATTCATCGAAATCTTTACATTGTAAATACACCATAAAGATACTATGATATTTACAATTAATGCATACCGTACAAGGGGAAATTTTCATGGCTTTAAAACTAAACCGCCCGAACATCGATGAATCTCAGCAACCAGCAACAAACGCAGAAACCGCGCGTTTTATCTCCGGCGCTACCAGAGCGCCTGTAGCGGGTAAACCAAAGTTGATGAACTTCAGACTGCCAGCGTACTTTGAGGAGATCCTGGAAGCGGAGGCGCAGAGAACAGGCCAGAGCAAGACAACCGTTCTAAAGGCAGCGCTGGCCGCATTCGATAACCTGGACGAGAACCTGAAAAACCACTGGCTGCTTGAATCTGCAAAATTAGGGTAGCGTTATGGCTAAGAAAAAGAGATATGTTGTGATGGTTAGAGATAAACCAAATACAGCGGCAATCAGCGATTATTAGCCTGGTTAGTATGGTTCGCTAACAGGCATAATAAGGCCGTTGCCTATGACTGCGGAGAATGGATTGTCGAACCATCACATTGGTTAAGAATTGGAAATCCAAAATAGAAAGAAACCTAAGGAAAGAAAAATGTTCATATTCAGATATATTAAAACTCTTATTAATATCTACTTGTTATACATCCAACCGATATTGGGGATGTTCCTTATAGGTATAGGCTTATGGGGGTTCTATGCACCTGATGAGGGAACTTGTACTAATCTCAATATTGAGTTATGCGCTGTATCAGCTATTGATGTTCTGAAGCCTGCTATTTTTGTATTTTTAGGCATTATTACCGTTGCCGGATGGTACTTTACCGAACTTCAGCCGAAGCTAAGGGGGGAGGGCAAGTATATGAAGGTAAAAACAGGTGTAAAACCGGAAGATTTCGTTAAGTAAAAACCGAGCCTAAAGACGTTAACCGTGGGGGATTTATGAATAAATCATGGCTTGAACAACAGGTGCAAAATGAAAAATTAAAAAAAGTACAGGAAGAGAAAAAAGATGGCACTATCCAAAAAGGATTGTACAGGGTTCGTATAAAAGACAAATACAGGTGGGATTTGTGGGAAAATGATTTCAGAGTTGTTATTGCTTATTCGAAAGATGATGCAGAGCTAAAATTTACAGAAATGACAGGTTTTAATGAGCATTACTATATAGAAAGCATTGAAAAAATAGTGCTTTCAGATATAGAAAAAATCTTACTGGAAAACTGAAAAGATAGTTATCCAGAGGTTTAGTTAAATAATGGCGTCAGTTTTTCAACCAGTAGCAGATCGCTTAAACCGTCTAAAGAAACAACTTCTATACCAGAATCAACAAGTGAATCAACTCCACATACTTCACCGAAGCCGATAACCATAATCGGCTTTCGGTCTATCAAATCAAAAATCACCAAAGGCAATATTACACTGTTAATCGCTTCAAACTCCTGAAAAAACATTTCAGAGCCGTATTCGCTGGCAGGAAAAAGAATCTCACTTAATCTCAAACCATAAAAAATATGGTAGTGTTCTTTAAGGTTATCCTTTAAAATATTAACAGCCTTAGAATATTTTTCGTTAATAAACTCTTTAACCTGATATTTCATAACTCTCTCCAACAAGAACCGACTGTAGGTCACCGGGCAAACGTTGCGGAATGGCGTCAGAGACGTCATTTTGCGGCGTTTGCCCTATCCTGCATCGCAGTGAAAAGAACTCGCCTCGTGCGCTATGATTAACCGATGATAAAAGGCTGAAAGAAGCACTGCAAGCCGACTGGATAACATTGTTGCTTCACGGCTGATCATCATTGGTTGCCTCAGTGCTAGTGTGCTTTGCATCAGGAACCAGAAGACGATACCACGGCATTTTTTTGTTAAGCAGCTCCATCAGGGGAGTGGCAAACAAACTCAATCCCCACAGCGTTACGATTACTGGAATCGTGAAATTTTGCGGCGTCCAGAACTGGCGCTCAAGGTGGAACCATGTAACAACACAGAGCATTCCACCAATCCAGAAAATAGCTTTACTGAAAGCCCCCAGGACTGCCAGAGAAATAACAGAGACTAAATGCAGTGCGCCAGCCGTAGCAAGACGTAGATAAAACCAGAACCATTTAGCGTGCCGGATAACCGGGTTACCGTTCGTTTCTCGCAATCGTTTTTTACGTTCCCGGATGATTTCTTTTTTCAGCTTACTTCGTTCGGCTCCCTGCGGAAACTCATATATTTTAGCCATGTTTTGCCTCACTTATTCTTTTTTGGTGGAACGACTTTGTCAAACTCCTCTAAAAATGCCATATCATCTTCCGAAAAGGATGAGGATTTTTCATTTATACTAAACTCAAATCTAAGCATGTGAGCCATTCTCCCTTTTTTCCCAACAACAGAGAAAGATAACTGATTTATTTCCGTTTTCTCAATTATCTCATTAATGCTTTTATTGATAACATCACGAACAAAAAATGAGTATTTAGGATACTTATATTTCTTCTCCCCTTCCTCAATAGTATAAAGTCCCATTTCCTCTTTTAAATCATCCACGGATATATCAAAAGATTTTTTTGAACTATTCTGACTGTAATATTTCCTAATGACTTGATAAAGGTTTGTTGAGTTTACACTGTTCAACAACACAACTGATTTCAATACCTGAGTGGTATATCTATTTTCAGAACCAATCAACTTAGAAAAATATCGCTTAGCTGTATTTGTGAATTTTATCCGTACAGTTGCAAGATGATCGTAATAGGCACAGAATTCTGTTAAGTTTAAATCCAAGCGATCAGGTATTTTATTCTTAGATGATAGTATCCCAAGTTCATCAGCCAAATTTTTTAAATCATCTCTGTTTAAAACTAACGTAGTTGAAGAAAGAACTTTAGCTCCCTCTTTCAGAGCTGCATAAGAGGCATATTTATCTAAAGAAGTAGCTTTTGAAAAAAAGTCAGCATCAACCTCCAAAATATCATCATCTAACATTTCCTTTGTATCAATCTGGCAAAGAGCCAGAAAAAGCACTCTTTTTGCTGAAAGGGAAAGGGATGCAAGAGTTACCCCAACTTCATTTCTATGTCTAACTTTCGTTAATCCCGTTACTGTCTTCACGATAAGCCTCATATAACCTTTCCTATGTAGGCAAATCATAACCCCACAAAGGTTGTAATTCAAGACAACAATACAACCTTTAATTAAAAAACCTCTCACCTTTAGATATGAAGATCTGAGGATCTTCATATCTAAAGATAGCAACAACCGCATGTTTCACTTGATGTTCAGTCAAACTGTGGAAACCGTTAAAAATCTTCTCACCTTACGTGAAAAATCCTCTCATCTTTAGTGAAAAATCTAACTACCTTAACTTAAAAATCTTCTCACCTTACGTGAAAAATCCTCTCACCTTACGTGAAAAATCCTCTCACCTTTAGCAATTTTTTTCCATAATTTTCAGGTAATTGAAGCGAGCTAAGTTTTTAAGTTTTTAAGATCAAGAAGAAAATATAAGGCTTTTAATGCACAGCGTCTGTGGATAACTCAGCATAAATCCAGAGGATAGATCCGTCTGGCCTCCCTGAGCACTGCACCACCAAAAATTGAGCAAATATTAACCTTAGCGCGTAAGTGCTCTATTGAAACCCCGTGGAAATTCCGCTTCCTCGCTCACTCTCGGGCTTCGCCCTGTCGTTCGGCTGCGGCGAGCGGTGTAATCTCTCTAAAAGATCCAGACGGGATCCTTTTCCGATCCAATTCTTAAATGCTCTCAAAAGCCCTCAGAGGCGTTTTAACCGCTTTAACCCGGTCATGGTTCAACGGAGCGGGTAAAATGCGCTTAGAACGTCATACAGCTCGTTTTTAACCTGATCCCTAATCAGGGGGTATAACAGAGGCGGCCAAAAAATCCGGCCTTGCTCGTCAGAGTATCTACCGCGCATTATCCCCGAACGGAAACCCGACCATCACAACACTTGCACAGCTTGCAGCAGTAGCCGGGTTACAGTTCACTCTCAGTAAGCCCAACCACTAACCTTTCAGACAAGCCCCTCATACCGGGGGGATTATTTCTTACGCCAGCAAAATTTCACGACCGGCGAGGATGGCCAAGTGTTTTTTGCTGGCAATTTTCGTGCAGCAGCTGGCGCCCGGATTCATTTTTTGCTGTCAGGCATCAATCGGTTTCAGCAACCCGCCC
Organism: Klebsiella sp. TF21-TM; assembly: GCF_019753495.1. Taxonomy (NCBI): domain Bacteria; kingdom Pseudomonadati; phylum Pseudomonadota; class Gammaproteobacteria; order Enterobacterales; family Enterobacteriaceae; genus Klebsiella; species Klebsiella sp. TF21-TM. The sequence goes on from NZ_JAIJYL010000035.1 coordinate 6,018, forward strand.
CGTAATTCGCTGCTAACGCATCTCATAACGCGCAGATACAGCGCCCCGCGCCAGTGTTTCACACTGACCCGGCGTACCGTTCGCAAGCTCACGCGCTAACTGCGACAGGCTAAACATCGTCTGATAGTCAGAAATTGGCCTGGCAGGGGTGAGGGGGGTTATCGCTCTCATTCGGGCTTGTTGGTTCGCCAGTCCTGGCGAACGTCTCCGGCGCGATGTTACGACAGCGCATTATGTAACTACAGTTCGCGCCTCTTTCGGAAATCCCTTCATGCGCGGTAAAGCAATATACATCTTTATGTAATCTTTACAATGTAAAGCATTAAAAATGATTCCATAACCATCATTTGATGGTATAATGAATTTGTTGGTTGGGAATGGTTCCCTGCCAGATTCCAGAAGCCCACACGGGCGGGAGCGAAAAATGAATATTCAGGAAGCATTAAACGTTTTTGGTTTATCCGGTGATCTGACTGAAAAGGACATCAAGGCGGCATACAAAAAAGCGGCTTTAAAATATCATCCAGACCGCAATCCATTGGGTGCCGAGCTGATGAAAGCAGTAAATGCTGCGTTTGATTTTCTCATGGCTAACATTGATAAAATCAATCAGTTTCAAAGCACTGATGAAAACGCACGTTACAACTACGGTGAAGATCTGGAAAAAGTTCTGAATACGCTTTCCGGCCTTACAGGGATTGTCTATGAAGTTATTGGTAATTGGGTCTGGATTAGCGGAGAAACTAAAGAACACAAAGACATTTTAAAGGAAATGGGCTGTAAGTGGGCATCTAAGAAAAAACAATGGTTTTACCGTCCTGAAGAACACAAAAGCCGCTGGAACCGTAAAGAACACAGCATTGAAGAAATTCGTGAAATGTATGGTACAGCGGGTAAACGTAAGGCGTCAGGCTGGACACGTGTAGAAGCAAGCGCATAACCGGAATGGGGGCGAAAGCCCCCTAGAACATGGCAAAGATTGATTCGGAGACACGTTGATGAAAAACAAGACCATAACGGAAGCGGAGCTGATAAACATTTTTGAAAGTTACGGAGCCTACATTTGCCCGGATGAGATCGAAGTTACAGCCAAAGAATGCAATGAAAATGGTTCAGTCTTGCACCGTGGCTTAAACGCAGAAGGATGGGCGCATCTTTTTGCGAAGGAAGAAGCATATCAGCAGGAATGCGAAGCCCAGGAAGCTGCAAGTGATGATGGACACTTTGATGAATAGTCTTAAAACTGCCGTAATTCGATTTACGGCTTTTTTATTGAGTTCAAAAGGCTGAATCGATGAAAGAACAGAAAAATTTCTTTGAACAGTATAAACCGGTGTTTGAAATCGTTTGTCGAATCCTGGGGAACGGCTGGCGTGTAAATCTGCTCGATGATTGCCAGTACAGGATTAAGCTAACCTCACCTGATTTTAAAAATTACTCTATACATATTCGAATGGAGAAAGGAAGGTTAGTTATCATTGGAAGCGTAGATAGTCGCAGCTGGAGAAGTCCTTACCATACTTGCACAGTATCGCCAGAGCGTAACCCTGTAGAAATCGCCGCCGATATTGAAAAGAAAATCCTGTCGGATGCTTTAGATAATGTAGATATGGCGCGAGAGTATGAACAACAGTTACAGCAAAAACGCGAGAAAAAACTGATCCTGAAAGGAATGCTATCTCGTTTAGTGCATCTTGAAAGCTGGCATGGGACATTGACCGGGTTTAAAGTTGAGAATGGGTTAGATGGTAACGTATCAGAACGGGGCGACGGATATGAAATGGTAATTCGTGGCCTGAGTGTAGATCAGCTCATAAAGGTAGCGGGGTTTATTAAACAGCTATGAGGCAAAAAATGAATGAAGTCCTGAGCGACAGGAAAAACAAAGGTAATGTAACATACAGGATTGTTGTGTCTGAAGATGCAACACGTTTGTTTATTGAACTTGAAAAACTGATGAAGGTACGCTCTAAAGAAGCGGATAAAAAAACAACTAAAAAGATTGTTTTCCAAAAATCATTTTATTACGAAGAATTCTCGAACGTTAAAGATGAAATTGATGATCCAATTTTATTGAAATTCTATACAGATACTATTGTGAAGGTACAAAATCATGAGTTTTAAGCCAACACCTGAAGAGGTGAAACAAGCACGTATTAAAGCTGGCTTTACGCAGCAGGAAGCCGCTGAACGGTTTGGTTTTACGTTATCAGCCTGGCAAGCCAAAGAAACATCCGGTAAAACGTCTCGTGGTTTAGCCGCTGGTACGTATGAATTACTTTTGCTCCTGGCTGATGAACATCCAGATTACCAGCTCGTTAAGAGAGAAAAAAATCAGGATAAAGTGACTAAATAAATTGCATTACCATCATATGATGGTATAATTTATTTGTAGGTCGGGAATAGTTCCTTACCATGATCCAGTAGCCCAAACGGGCGGGAGACTAAAATGAACACGTATGTTATCACTTTCCAGGCTTTAAACACTAAGAAAGAAAAAATCACCTGCTCTGCTTTTGTCCATTCAGAAACTCTCTTCCTTGCCGTTCATTCTTTCGAAGATAAAAATCGCGGTCGTGGTTATGTTATCACGTCTGTTAGTGAATTGTTGTCCGAGGAACTGACGGCGAAAAATTCCCTCAAGAAAAATATTAACTTTTGGTTTAATGAGTGTGGTTTAAGTAAATCTGAGGTTATAAACGAAGTAATTAACTGGAAGAATTTCGCATATACCCTTAAAGAACTGGAGGAAGCCAAAAATGAAGCGATAAGAGAACTGCGGAGTTAATCAATTAGGGGTGGTATCAGGTTGTGGAGGCAACCTGATACCGTGACACTCAATTCCCTCGCGAGGAATATAAAATGTCGGAACGCATGTTATCAGCAATACAGACTGTTGAAAAGGGTGGGCGTCCGGTTTTTCCCTTGATGCCATTCTCTGCTTTTCCTGAGTACATGGCATTACTCAGAAAAGCCCTGGAAAAGAAAGAAACAAAAGCACTGATAGAAAAACAGGAGGTGCTATGAAAAAACAGGAGTTTTTAGATTTTATCAGTGCAGAACAGAGGCGGGGAGCTGTCCGGTTTTCGCTGGGATTTAACAGCAAAGGGGAAATTGTATTGCACTGGACTAACGAGGCCGGGTTAAGAGTCTGGAGTATACTAAGCGGTAACAGGGGAAAAAGTCCCAGCCGGGCAAACCGGGAAAGAATGAGTAACCTCCGCCGCTGGCTCCATGATGCCCGGCAGGGCATGGAAGGCGACACACCAGAGGCAGAATAAAATTCCCGTTCCTGAATCGCCGAAGCCCTCCCGTTTACGGGAGGTGCTTTTTTTGTATATTCCGTAAAACAGCGCTCGCGCCCCCTGCCAGGCCATTCGCGTAGCGAATTTATTTCCGCCCAAGTTAGCCGCGAATCCGTTGTCTCCGGTCGCAGACGCACCAGATCACAGCCACGATAGCCTTTCATTTTTTGCATTTCGATGGACGCTGAAGCACAATTTATGTGTGGAGGTAGTTCACTGCGATGCAGGATAGGGCAAACGCCGCAAAATGACGTCTCTGACGCCATTCCGCAACGTTTGCCCGGTGACCTACAGTCGGTTCTTGTTGGAGAGTTTTATGAAAAAAGTTCAATTCAGGATTGAAGAAAGCCAACATGATGATCTACTTGATTGTCTTAAAACACTTTATCCAGATGAACCGGGTTTAACCGTGGCAAAAGGAATGAAGCTGCTTGCCAATGCTTTACTGAAAAGCAAGGTTAAAAATGAAGATGTTAATGTGTCAAAAGACAATGATGATTTTATCAAAACCACAATGTATTTGACAGGGAAACAAAGAACTTTAATAGAGAAAGCGGCTCATCGTCATGGCTGGAATTTATCCAGAGAATGTCGTTATCGAATCCAGACGACACTTGAAAATGAACTTGATTTTTTCGATCAGGAACTTCTGGTGATGAATCGTTGCCGTAATGCAATAGATAAAATAGGGCGAAACTTTCATTATATTATCGTTAATGATAATGCCAGAGTACTTGATAAAGATGGGTTCTATCAGGACGCTGAGCGGTTGAGTTCAGAGATAATGAGTCTCAAAAGTGAGTTTGAAAACTACATTATGTTATGCAAAGGGCGAACTGTTTCTAACAAGGTTGAGGTGTAATCATGGGCGTTTATGTTGACAAGGAATTCAGGGTTAAGCGTAAGTCCTCTGAAGCTGGCCGCAAGTCTGCTTTCGCCCATAAAGTTAAAAATGGTGGTAAAAACTATCAACGCAACGTTCAGGAACGTATCAACCGCAAGGGTGCCAGTAAGGAGGTTGTTGTCAAAATCTCAGGAGGTGCGATTACCCGGCAGGGAGTTCGAAACAGTATTGACTATATGAGCCGGGAGTCAGAGCTGCCAGTGATGAGTGAAAGCGGTCAGGTATGGAAAGGTGATGAGATTCAGGAGGCTAAAGAGCACATGATAGATCGTGCTAATGACCCTCAAAATGTTTTCGATGATAAAGGTAAGGAAAATAAAAAAGTAACCCAAAATATTGTGTTTTCACCGCCTGTATCAGCAAAGGTAAAACCTGAAGATCTGCTTGAGTCTGTCAGGAAAACGATGAACAAGAAGTACCCAAATCATCGTTTTGTGCTTGGCTATCATAACGACAAAAAAGAACATCCACACGTGCATGTCGTTTTTCGTATTCGTGATAATGACGGTAAACGAGCTGATATCAGGAAAAAAGATTTACGGGAAATTCGTACAGGTTTTTGTGAAGAGCTGAAGATGAAGGGCTATGACGTTAAAGCCACTCATAAGCAGCAGCATGGACTTAACCAGTCTATTAAAGATGCGCACAAAACAGCGCCAAAACGACAGAAGGGCGTTTATGAGGTTGTTGATGTTGGCTACGACCATTATCAGAACGATAAAACCAAACCAAAGCAGCATTTCATAAAGCTTAAGACACTGAACAAGGGCGTGGAGAAAACATATTGGGGGGCTGATTTTGGTGAGTTAACCACTCGCGAGAACGTTAAGAAAGGTGATCTTGTTAAGCTGAAGAAGTTAGGACAAAAGGAGGTGAAAATCCCTGCACTTGATAAGAACGGTGTACAGCATGGCTGGAAGACTGCACACAGGAATGAGTGGCAGCTAGAGAACCTGGGGGTTAAGGGCATAGACAGAATCTCTTCATCCAGTAAAGAGCTGGTGCTGAACAGCGCGGAGATGATTAAGAAACAGCAACTCCAGATGAGAAATTTCTCGCAAATAAAACAGTCGATGATTCAAAGCGAACAGAAAGTGAAAATCGGAATTCGTTTAGGATAATTCATACTCTCCGGTAACTTATTGATTAAGATCGATTTATTTATCTTGTTAGCAGAGTTTTTGTAAAAAGTAACTAGCGGTAAAAAATTTAGTTAACTTGACTATAAAATAAGCGCATGGTGATCAATCGATCTGCTTTTTTGTTATCAAATAGCATATGTATCTAGATATAAATAAAATACAAGCACAAACAAAATGAAATGTGTCGTAAATGCGATCTAAAGATCTGCTTGTGTGGTTGAACGCAGCACATGTAGCTGATAAAGTTTTTATGAGATGTAAATTTGTCCTTTTGTTTTTTTTCTCTGATTCGGGGTCATCCGAGTCGAGAGAGCGCCTGAAAGGAAAAACTATGGAATGGTATGTTTTGCAATTCACCACTACGAGATTTGCAGCAGTTTTTGCTCATCTCGAACGCCTGAACTTCTCTTACTTCTGTCCTATGGAGACTGAAAGGTATCGTCGCCCGGATAAGATAATTTCATATCGAGAAAGACGTTTGCCGCTTTTTCCCGGTTATCTTTTTATCCAGGCAGATTTTGAAGAGGTTCATTCCACTACAATAACTGCTATCCCTTACGTACAACGCTTTATCTCATTTGGCGGTGAGCCTTTACCTGTACCAGAAGATGTGATGGCGGAGCTTTTGTACAGACAATCACATACAACAGCTCAGGCAAATCTTTTAAGGAAATCAATTCCACACGATTTTGCTGAAATTCTACTCATGGATAATCCGCAGCAAAGAAGTATGGCTTTCATCCACTACATCACAGAGAGAAGCTTAACCCACAAAATGAAACGGAAGAAAAATGACTGCTACCCGAAAAAAAACCGCAACGAGACGCAAGCCCCAACGTAATACACTCTACCTGCCCTCAGCTTCTCGTGAGGAACTGGATAAAATTGCTCTGGAGATTGGCTATCGCAGGGGGCGACGTATTTCAAGCTCTGGTGTTGTCCAGTACCTCATAAAAAAATATTCCAGCCAGGCTATTGAGGAGCTGATAAACGAAGACGATGAAGACGATGACGACTTCGATGACTAACCATTCAGTCTAAACTTTCCGCGCTGTTCTGGCCGGGAGAAAATCATGTTATCTACTACTGCTTTTGCGGCGCTTGCTTTGCAATGCGCGGCCAGCGTTCATCCCGATACTGCGCATGAAGTTGCAAGGGTTGAATCTGGTTTTAACCCATATGCTATTGCCGAGATAATACCGAAGGTTGAACGTAAGCCCGGTGACAAAGGCGTAGTGTCCTACTTTCCCAAAACTAAGGAGGCTGCACTCCAGATCGTAAATCAAATTGAATCACGAAATCATCGTTACTCAGTCGGTCTTATGCAAATAACGAGTACGAATTTTGCAAACTTCAATACAACCGCTGAGAAAATGTTTGACCCCTGCGAAAATCTCAAGGTTTCAGAGCAAATTTTGGTGGATTGTTATAAACGTGGTGGCGATATTTTACGTGGCCTGAGTTGCTATTATTCCGGCAATCCAGAAACAGGAACTAAACCTGAATCAGATTTTAATAACACCAGTTATATACAGCGCATAGGGTTTAATCCGCCTGATAACAAAAAAAACTGGGTGGTTCCTTCAGTTAAAGATGCAATCAGAAAGGAGAATGTAACACAGAGTATCAAACCTAAAGAAGTTACCGTATATCCCCAATATGCCATGCGTGGCACTGTTTTAGATGAAAAGGAAACAAACGATGTTAAAACTCAATAAACGTTATTTAACTCTTTCTGTATTTATGGCTGCATTGATGCTTTGTGTAGCAGAACCCGCCTTTGCTGATGATGTATCCACTAAAACAACTGGCTTCTTGCAGAAGATTATCGATTTTCTGACGGATATCCGTAAGCCAGCAATCACCATCATTGCGCTGGTAATTGGTTATATCGCTATCTTCTCACGCCAGCATGCAGCGTGGATTACGCCTTTAATTATCGGGATTATCATCTTTATTGTTGCGCCATATCTGCCTGACTGGTTAGCGTAATATGTAATAAAAGGGGGCGTAAAAATGAGTACCGTTTTTAAAGGGCTGACACGCCCCGCTTTGATTAGGGGGCTGGGCGTTCCGCTCTACCCCTTTCTTGGAATGTGCGTTATCTGCGTTTTGCTTGGTGTCTGGATTCATGAGGCTATGTATGCCCTCATCCTCCCTGGCTGGTATGCCATCAAGCGAGTTACGAAGATAGATGAACGCTTTTTTGACCTGCTTTATCTGCGAATGCAAATCAAAGGTAATCCTCTGGCAAACAAGCGCTTCAATGCCGTCCATTATGCGGGGAGTTCGTACGACGCAGTCGATATATCGAAAGTGGACAATTTTATGAAGCTTAAAGACCAGTCTTCTCTTGAAGAGTTAATCCCGTATTCATCACACATCACTGATAACCTCATTGTTACCAGAAACCATGATCTACTGGCGACCTGGCAGATTGACGGAGCTTATTTTGAATGTGTAGATGAAGCGGATCTAGCCTTGCTTACTGACCAGCTCAATACGCTGATACGTAGTTTTGATGGGAAACCCGTTACCTTTTATACGCATCGTATTCGGGTTAGAAAAGAAGTGCGACCTGTATTTGACAGCAAGATCCCATTCGTCAACAGAGTGATGAACGATTATTACGAATCGCTTTCGGCGGCTGAGTATTTTGAAAACAAATTATACTTAACCGTATGCTATAAACCGTTCAGCGCTGAAGATAAAGTGACGCATTTTCTTTCAAGGAAAAAGGGTAATAAAAATATCTTCGAAGAACCCATTAATGATATGAATGAAATATGTGGCAGATTGAGCACCTATCTCTCCCGGTTTCATTCCCGTCGTCTTGGGTTATATGAAGAAAATAATATAGTTTATTCAGAACAGCTTACGCTGTTCCAGAAACTGCTATCCGGGCGCTGGCAGAAAGTCAGAGTCACCAATAGTCCGTTTTATACATACCTGGGTGGTAAAGACCTGTTCTTTGGTAACGATGCTGGACAAATCACTGCCTCTGACCATGCCCGGTACTTTCGTTGCATCGAGATCAAGGACTACTTTCAGGAAACGGATGCCGGAATTTTTGATGCACTGATGTATCTCCCGGTTGAGTATGTACAGACTTCCTCTTTAACTCCGATAGACAAGCAGTCTGCAATCAAGGCGCTGGATGATCAGATCGACAAACTCGAAATGACCGATGATGCCGCTAAATCCTTGCTCGCTGATTTGAAAGTTGGTCTCGATATGGTCTCCAGCGGCTATATTTCTTTCGGGAAAAGTCACCAGACACTGATTGTTTACGCAGATTCGCCGGAGCGTCTGGTGAAGGACACCAATATTGTAACGACGACCCTGGAGGATTTAGGGCTGATCGTAACCTATTCAACCTTGAGTCTTGGCGCAGCGTATTTTGCTCAGTTACCTGGTAACTACACGTTACGGCCACGCCTGAGTTCTATCAGCAGTCTGAACTTTGCCGAAATGGAAAGCTTCCATAATTTCTTTACGGGCAAGGAGAAAGGAAATACCTGGGGTAACAACCTTATCACCCTGGGCGGCTCAGGAAATGATATTTATAACCTGAACTATCACATGACTACCGAGCATCAAAATTACTTCGGTAAAAACCCCACGCTGGGGCATACCGAAATTCTTGGTACGTCAAACGTGGGTAAAACGGTAGTGATGATGACTAAGGCTTTCGCCGCCCAGCAGTTCGGAACGCCGGAGTCTTTTCCACCTGAGAGGAAATTAAAGAAGTTAACTACAGTATTTTTCGACAAAGATCGGGCAGCGGAACCCGGTATACGTTCAATGGGAGGTGCTTACTTTCGGGTGAAAGAAGGAGAGCCGACTGGCTGGAACCCTGCGGCTTTGCCACCAACCAAACGAAATATTTCCTTTATGAAAGACCTGGTGAGGCTACTTTGTACGCTTAACAGTGAGCCGCTTGATGATTACCAGAACCGCCTGATTTCTGATGCCGTTGAGCGCCTGATGCAGAGGTCAAACCGCTCTTATCCGATCAGTAAGTTGCGACCACTCATTCTGGAGCCTGATGATACTGAAACCCGGCGGCATGGGCTTAAAGCACGCCTGAATGCCTGGGTGCAGGGAGGGGAATTTGGCTGGGTGTTTGATAACCCGGACGATACGTTTGATGTGGACAACCTGGACGTTTTCGGTATAGACGGAACGGAGTTTCTGGATAACAAAGTACTTTCCAGCGCCGCTTCATTCTATCTCATCTACCGTGTCACCATGCTGGCTGATGGCCGCCGACTCCTTATCTACATGGATGAGTTCTGGCAATGGATTAACAACGAAGCGTTCAGAGATTTTGTTTATAACAAACTCAAAACCGCGCGTAAGCTGGATATGGTGCTTGTCGTAGCGACACAATCGCCGGATGAACTAATTAAATCACCTATCGCGGCTGCCGTTCGTGAGCAGTGCGCAACACATATTTATCTGGCGAACCCCAAAGCGAAACGTAGTGAGTACGTAGACGAGTTGGAAGTGAGAGAACTTTATTTTGACAAAATTAAAGCCATTGACCCGTTATCTCGTCAGTTCCTGGTCGTCAAAAACCCACAGAGGAAGGGGGAAAGTGATGATTTTGCGGCTTTCGCAAGACTGGATTTGGGAAAAGCGGCGTATTACCTACCGGTTCTCAGCGCATCGAAACCCCAGCTTGAACTGTTCGATGAAATCTGGAAAGAGGGTATGAAGCCGGAAGAGTGGCTTGATACCTATCTGGAACGTGCAAACCTGATTTAAGGAATCCCTATGAAAAAGCATATCGTTGCGGCACTTATCGCCTCTGTTACGGTTATTTCTGGTGCTCAGGCTGGTGTTCCCGTTGCCATTGATGCAAACCCTGAATGGGCTGTCGAAGCGCAGCGCTGGACAGAACGCCTCAAACAGTGGCAGGACACCGTGAACCACTACCAGAAACAGATTAATGCCTATAAGCAGGAGCTGCTGACCAAAACGGGCATTCGTGATGTTCAGGGACTGGTGCAGTCTGCGCAATCTGTCAGTAAGGAGCTGGAGAATATTTACGACCAGGGGAACTCCTTCATTGATGATTACATTAAGAACCCGGAAGCCACCCTGTCTGAGCAAGCCAGATCACTACTGGCCGATTATAAGGTGACAAACACCTGTAAGGGGCTGGGATATACGGGCGACCTGGTGCGGGGCTGTGAAGCCTCGTTCCTGTCCCAACTGGCGGGGATCGAGTACGGCAATAAGCTGGAAAGTAAACTGCGTGAAGATAATCAGGAAATGGCCGACCTTATCGACCAGGTGAAGAACGCCCAGGACACGAAAGCCACGCAGGACGCGACAAACGCTGTATCTCTGGCAAGCCTGAAATTTAACAAGCTCAAATTTCAGTATGAAATGTATCGCGATAAGCAGCGCGATCTTGCAGAATACAAGGAGAAAATGTTACAGGCTGCTTTCCAGGAGAAACAATTAGGGGCTGTTAATAAAGAAACTCCAGTTGTTGATTATAAGGCAGCATTTGAGCAGCAGAGTTATGAAATGAACTGAGGGGGCATTTTGAAAAAATATGGATTAGTTGCGGCGTTGGGGCTTACATTCTTTCTTACCGGGTGTGAAGAGGTTAAATCTGTAGACTGGTGGCAGTCTCACGTAGACGATGCAACGAAAAAAGTAGCTGAATGCAAAAAGTCTGGGAGTGATAGCGAAAATTGTAAAAACGCTAAGGAAGGTTTGTTTAGGTATAAGCAATTACATCCTAAGCATGTTGACTATAAAGATGCATTCAAAAATGTATTGGGTAAAGATGGAAGTTAAAAGGAGCCACTATGGCAACTTCTAGGTATTTCCAGGCCGCTCATGACGTTATTGTTAAAACTCTTGACCAGTCTTTGACTGGTCAGTTAGATAACTTTTCTTCAATAGCGTCTCAGTTGGGTAAGTATGGTATTTCCATTTATATATTGTGGTATGCTTATACCACAATAGTTGGGAAGCAAAAAACCGCAGTGCAGGATTTTTTATGGAATCTATGTCGATTCTGGTTAATTCTTGTTTTTGTCAAAAATATGGGGGGGTGGTTAGATAGTGCAACTCAGGCCATTGATGGGCTGAAGGAAACATTTGCAGGAGGTGATCCTTGGAAATGGGTTGACGAGCTTTGGGAGAAAGTTCAGCAGGTAGCTGCATATCTTATGTCCAAAGATACTTCGAAGTATGTGAAAACAGATGGGGCAATCGCATCTTTATTAACATATGCTGGAGGGATAATTGCATTATTGCTAACTTCAATAGTTTATCTCGCCGCCGAAGTTACTATTAAGATACTTACTATTACCGCGCCGTTGTTTATTATTTGTCTTTCATTTGGTTTTTTAAGGCAGATGTTTAATAGCTGGCTTCAGTTAATATTTAGCTCATGCTTCATATTCTTGTTTTGTGGACTGGCAATTAAAGCGGGAATGACGTTCCTTAATGGCATTCTGACAATCTCGATAGCTAACGCAGATGAATTAAATCTGATATCAACAGGTGCTCAGGCCGGGGTTGCAGGTGCATTTATGGCCTGGATTATCTGGCAAGCCAAAACCTATGCTTCCCAGCTCGCAGGGGTAGGTGTTGAAGGCGCGATGCAAGGGGCAGCCGCAATGGGGATTGGTGCTGGCGTGTTCGGCGCTTCCCGTATGGGGCGTAATCTGCTTGGTATGGGTAAAAATGCAGGGATTGGCGCATGGAAAGGCGTTCGCCGTCAGGATGGAGGGTTCAACCAGTCTCCTGGTGTATCCGGTAAGTTGGGGAATCTGACCGGGCAGGGCGTTAATATTGGCGCTAAGAGGCTTCGCCAGGCTGCGATAGATGCGGCGAAAAAGAAATATGGAGGTTAACCGATTTATTATTTAAATCTGTCAACTCTGAGTATTCCGCAGTAAATATTCACTCCTCTATTTAGGTTCTCACATTATGAAACTACTTATCACGGCTATCGTGACGCTTTGCCTTGTCGGATGCCAGGCGTCACATAAACAACCTCCGGTATCCGGAAAAAGCGAACCTGTTAATTCAGCAGAGGTAATGCGCAATGGGGTTTAAACTCTCAGGATTAAAACTTCCCGGTTTTAACAAGAAAAAAGAAGTAACAGACTCTTCAACTACTTTTGAAGAGAAAAATGTATTGATGCAGGAGAAAATGAACCGCATTTATAAATTCGGTGGTATTGCAGGAATTGCCGTAGGTGTGTTGTCTCTGCTGGCACTGAATGGAGCGCTACCGTTAAAGAGTACGGTTGTCGAAGCTTATCTTATTAATGGTGTCACTGGCGTTGCTGAAAGACTGACTTCTGTTAAAAAAGAAAACCTCTCTGAAAATGAAGCGCTGGCGAAATACTTCATTACTCAGTATGTGAAGCGTCGTGAAGGGTATAACTATTTCAGTCTCCAGCATGATTATGATTATGTTCTGTTATACAGCGCTGAGAATGTGGCGACGGATTACAACGCTTTAATCAACGGCAACCAGTCACCAAAGGTTATTTATAATAAAGCGGAAAAAACCGCATCTGTTCAGGATAATCCGTCCGTGATTATCAGTCCGTCATCCCGGCGCGATGATAAGGATATGGGAGCATATATCCGGTTTAAATTAACCATTCGAAATGTCGCGACAGGCCAGGATGATTATGAATACTGGAACGTCCGGTTGACCTACCGTATTGAACCACAGGTCGAAATGGCATCGGGTGACCGAAACAATAACCCGCTTAAATTCGTTGTAACGAGCTATGTACGCGATAAAGAAGTGAAAGGGTGAAAACTATGAAAATGAATAAAGGAGCGCTAATTGTGGCGCTTCTGTTGGTGTCGCACGTCTGCCATGCAGCCGTTACGCCAGCAGCCAGCCGTTTTGATCCCCGTAATCAGATTGTCAGTTATAACCCGCAAAACACGACAGTCATAAACAGTGCGGTTGGCTATACAACCACACTGGTATTTGACGAGGATGAAACGGTCATCAGTGCCAGAACCGGCTTTCCCCAGGGCTGGGAAGTGAACAAAGAAGATAACCTGGTGTATCTCGAAGTGAAGCCCGTCAAACAGACCGTACAGAAGAACAGTACCGATGACAATGGCAACCAGTCTTCAGAGGTGGTCAGTGTAGCCCTTGATCCTGAAAACGACCTGGAACGCTGGCGAACAAACCTGTTTGTTCGCACAACAAAACGTAATTACAGCATGGAGCTGAACGCCCGAACGTTCCGGCAGCCGGATAAGATCGCGTTTGTTGTTAATTACCAGTACCCGCAGGAACGCCGGAAGGAGCAAGCCGAAATCGAGAAGAAACGGATTGAGGCTCTTAACAAGCGGCAGGAGGAGCAGGCAATCAACCGTTCTCTTGAAAATGCGAAGTCGCCCAAGAACTGGGATTACTGGAAGCGGGTAGCTGACGGCAGCCAGTCAATCAGCCCGGATTATGCGTATGACGATGGCCGCTATACCTGGTTTGGCTTCAGCCCCCTGAAGAAAATCCCCAGCGTCTTTGTTATGAGCGGCGAACAGGAAACGCTGACTAACCCGGTAGTCAAAAACAGCGGTAGTTTCACCGTTGTTGGTGTTCCTGTAGACCAGCGCTTTGTTTTGCGTATGGGAAATCAGGTTGTTGGGGTTGAAAACCGGGGCTTTGGCAAAGTCCGTCTTCCGGCAGGAGATACCGTTTCCCCGAACGTTGAGAAAGAGGTGATCCAGTGAGCGAACAGGAAAATAAAATCCCGACCGCTGTAGAAATTGAACAGGCACTACGGGAACGGCATCAGAAAGAAATTGAGCAAAACGATAAAACGGATAAGGGAGATGAAGATGACGGTAAATCAGTAAAACGCCTGGGTATCGAGAAGCTTAAAAAATCGCGTAAGGGGCTGGTGATTATTGTGGCCGCTTTCCTTCTGCTGGCCGCCGGGGTGTCTGTCTACTATATCCCGTCGATTATTCGTGCAATGTCCAGCGGTGATGATAAGCCTGCCAGTAATGCGGTATCTACTGGTTCAGTAAAACGCGCGACAGGACTCAGCGATGATGTTGATCCATTCAACACCAGGGAAGAACCGGCTAAGACGGAAGAACGGAAGGAAAGCAGCGGCAAAGCGGAAACGCCACCGGAAAAAGTACAACAAAACTTCAGTCGTGCGCTGGATGTGGCCTATGGGGGGAGCAGCTCTGCTTCCTCAAATTCCGGTGGTAGCTCATCAACGGCCAGCAATACCAGGAACGAGGGGGACGGCAGTGACAAACAGGCAGAGGTTCAGCCTGTTAATGCAGGGCAACCCGCGCAGCTTTCTAAAATTACGCGCGTTCCTTATGACCCTAACCTTTTCATTCCTGAAAATACCGCGATTAAGTGCTCGCTGGACAGACGATTTATTTCTGATCTGGCTGGCAAGCTGGTCTGTACGATTAATGAGGACGTATACAGTGCAAACAGGAATGTAAAGCTAATTGAAAAGGGAACAGCCGCATATCTGATGTATAAAACGGGCACGTTCAATCATGGTCAGGGAGCCGTGTTTATCGCTGCTACGAAGCTTAGAACACGTAAGGAACCTTTCATTGATATTCCGCTGATTGATACACAGGCGGCGGGAGCGCTGGGTGAGGCCGGGGCTTCAGGCTGGATTGACACACATTTTGCAGATCGCTTTATGGGCGCGATGATGGTTGGCATGATCCCCGATGTGGCACAGGCCGCAAGTGGAGCGGCTAAAAGTAATAAAGACAATCAGACCGACTATACAGCTAACAGTCGCCAGGCTTTTGCTGATATAGCACGCGAAGCGTTTGCAAACAGCGTAAATATCCCTCCAACGCTTTATAAAAACCAGGGGGAAATCATTACTCTGATCGTTGGTCAGGATTTGGATTTCTCCAGCATCTACAAATTAAAAATGGTGGGTACCCGGAGGTAATTTGATAACGCTGGATATCAAAGAGTTTTCAATGCTGTTAGGAATAAGGGAAAGCGAAATATACCATCATATTCGTAAGGGCATACCAATAAATGGCGTTCCTTTCCCCAAACCACTGAAACAAATCAAAACGCATCGATTTAATTACGAAGAAGTCATGCGTTTTATTGAAGATCTTAAAGGAAAAGGTGAATTATGAAGGATGCAGAGAACAGACATATTGTTTATGAAATAATAGATGAATACTTCCACCACTGGCTTAATGAAGTCGATGGTTTAACTGAAATCGCGGTAAATCGGCCTGATGAACTGTTTGTTAAAGTGAGTGGGAAATGGCAGCAGCATGAATTAAAAATGGATTTTAAAGATTGTATGTCATTTGCAGGGGCAATTTCTGATTATCATGATGGTGGGTCGGTTACGCCAGAATATCCCTTACGTTCTGTTACGCTCCCCGGAGGGGAGCGTGTACAAATAGTTATTCCCCCGGCAACGGAACGGGAAACGGTGTCTATTACAATCCGTAAGCCGTCCAGTGTGTTTATCGACCATGATACCTTTGTTAAACAAGGGTTTTACTCAAGGCTAAATCAAGGGGGGAAATTCAGGGATAAAGAAGATGAATTATCTTCAATGTTTAAAGATAATTGTTTTGAACAATTTGTCCCTGAATGCCTGGTTAAGGGTAAAACGATGGTATTTTGTGCCGGAACGGGGGCGGGTAAAACCACCTTTGCAAATGCCTGTCTTCAGTACATACCCCATCATTTACGATGTATTTCAATTGAAGATACAGATGAAGCAAAGTTCAGGTTCCACAAAAATCATGTGAAATTGTATTACCCGTCAGAAGGGGAAAGTAGCACTGTCAGTTCCGCTTCTCTTTTACGTTCTGGTTTTCGTATGAACCCGGACAGAATCCTCATGACTGAGGTTCGCGGCGCGGAAGCCTGGGATTTTCTCAAAGGCTCAAGTTCCGGCCATGCAGGGAACCTTACAACCGTCCATGAGAGCACCCCTGAAGATGCTGTGCTTGGACTGGTTCAACGGTGCTATATGAACCCTGAATGTCAGAATTTGCCTTATAACATTATATTGCGGAGGGTGTTAAGCAACGTCGATGTGATTATGAGTATTAAGTACATCGATGAGGAAGATAACCGATTTGCATCGGGTATTTACTATCGTGATATTCATTTTCAGGAATACTTTGAAAAGCTGAAGGAGTGATTATGTCTCTGAAACTACCCGATAAAGGCCAGTGGGCTTTTATCGGTCTGGTTATGTGTCTTGTGACGTATTATACTGGCTCAGTTGCTGTTTACTTCCTGAACGGAAAAACGCCGCTTTATATATGGAAGAATTTTGATTCCATGCTGCTGTGGCGGATAATAACAGAGAGTAATATACGGACAGATATCAGGTTAACCGCAATCCCCTCTCTTTTATCAGGTATGGTTTCGTCTCTCATTGTGCCTGTTTTTATTATCTGGCAACTGAATAAAACGGATGTTGCTCTTTATGGTGACGCGAAGTTTGCCAGTGATAATGATTTAAGAAAATCGAAACTTCTGAAATGGGAGAAAGAAAACGATACTGATATTCTTGTAGGTGCATATAAAGGTAAATACCTGTGGTATACCGCACCAGATTTTGTATCACTTGGCGCAGGAACCCGCGCAGGTAAAGGGGCTGCAATAGGTATTCCAAACCTGCTGGTCAGGAAACATTCCCTGATTGCATTAGATCCAAAACAGGAACTGTGGAAAATCACCAGTAAGGTACGTGAAAAACTGCTGGGTAATAAGGTCTATCTTCTTGACCCTTTCAACAGTAAAACGCATCAGTTTAACCCGCTTTTCTATATTGATTTAAAAGAAGAGAGCGGGGCT
The DNA here is from genome assembly GCF_019753495.1 of Klebsiella sp. TF21-TM. Lineage (NCBI taxonomy): Bacteria > Pseudomonadati > Pseudomonadota > Gammaproteobacteria > Enterobacterales > Enterobacteriaceae > Klebsiella > Klebsiella sp. TF21-TM. The sequence goes on from NZ_JAIJYL010000035.1 coordinate 23,214, forward strand.
AAAGACCTGCTGAAGCTGATTGAGATCCTGTTCCCGTCTTACGGTCTGACCGGAGCGGAAGCACACTTTAATAACCTCGCGGGGCAGTACTGGACGGGGCTGGCAAAATTGCTTCATTTCTTTATTAACTACGACCCCTCCTGGCTTGGTGAGTTCGGGCTTAAACCTGTTTTCTCAATTGGTTCTGTAGTCGATTTGTACAGCAACATCGACCGGGAGCTGATACTCAGTAAGCGAGAAGACCTGGAGGGAACAAAAGGACTTGATGAAAACGCGCTGTATCATCTGCGCGATGCCCTGACCAAAATCAGGGAGTATCACGAAACCGAAGACGAACAACGTTCGAGTATTGATGGTTCGTTTCGTAAGAAAATGAGTCTGTTTTATCTTCCGACTGTTCGCAAATGTACAGACGGCAATGATTTCGACCTTCGCCAGTTGCGCCGGGAAGATATCACTGTTTATGTTGGCGTTAATGCTGAAGATATGTCCCTGGCCTATGACTTCCTCAACCTGTTCTTTAACTTCGTTGTGGAAGTCACGTTACGAGAAAACCCTGACTTTGACCCGACACTGAAACATGACTGTCTGATGTTCCTGGATGAGTTTCCGTCTATTGGTTACATGCCAATCATTAAAAAAGGTTCGGGTTATATTGCCGGGTTTAAACTCAAACTTCTGACGATTTACCAGAATATCAGTCAGCTTAATGAAATCTATGGTGTTGAAGGTGCCAAAACGCTGATGAGTGCGCATCCCTGCCGGATTATCTACGCTGTCAGTGAAGAAGATGACGCTAAAAAGATTTCGGAAAAGCTGGGCTATATCACCACCAAATCGACAGGTTCAAGCAAGACAAGCGGACGCTCAACGTCGAAAAGCAGTTCAGAAAGTGAGGCGCAGCGCGCCCTTGTGCTCCCGCAGGAGCTGGGAACGCTGGATTTTAAAGAAGAATTTATCATTCTTAAAGGTGAAAACCCGGTTAAAGCTGAGAAAGCCCTCTACTTCCTCGACCCGTATTTTATGGACAGGCTGATGATGGTAAGCCCCAAACTTACCGAGTTAACCGCCTCTCTGAATAAGACTAAAAAAGTATTGGGTGTTAAAGGGCTTAAATATCCTTCTAAAGAAAAAATGCTCTCCGTCGGTGAGCTGGAGTCAGAGGTTTTACTATGAAAAAAATGTTAATGGTCAGTGTCCTTTTTCTCTCTGCCTGTTCCTCTCCGCCTGAACCACCACAGGTTGACTGGGAACAGAATCCTGAAACGGTGAATACACAATTAATGGACTGGCAACCGACATACTCAGTTATTAAATCAGACAAGGTTAATTCATCGTGGGTTAAGGTTATCCATAATTTCAGGCCTGAAAACCGCCTTTACGATGATGCTGTTTTTTATTCTGTTGCACATTCTGATTCAGTGATTGTTGAAACCAGTAACGGAACAGACTTTTTCACAGCTAAAAACTGGTTGAGGGCGAACGGTGCAAACGGTGTCATACAGTATCGTTATAAAATGAACTGTTTTTCTTGCCGGACTACCAGTGTTTATTTATCACGATAACGCCGGATTAATAAAATTCTTGTAATTTTATTGAGCCGGGGTTGAACAACCGCAGGGCGTTAGTTGCCCGTTATCCATGAGGTGTATATGAAAAAGACCGTAACCACGGCAGTGCTGCTTTGTGCGTTCGCTGCCGGAACTGCTCATGCTGAGGAAAAGGCCGACCCGAACGATCCATGTGCAATGGTGTTATGCCTTGCCGGAAAACTTGACGGAAGTAGTCCGGCAGAATGTGACCCGATGTATAAAAGTTTTATGTCAATCAGGAAAAAGAATAAACATGGTTTTTTACCCGATCACACGGCAGATGCCAGAAAGAAAAAACTAAATGAATGTCCTGCGGCTGATGCAGGTACAGTAAGTAAAATTATTTCAAGCTTTGGCCGATTGAAAAACTTTTAATTCTGTTTGATTTAATTCTGATGTGAATACGCAAGTTTCAGGTTTGAGACTGGAACTTGCGAACATTTTTTACAGGGGTGGGAGGATGAAAATTATTAACGTACCTGATGCAAGAAGTGTGAGAATTGCCGGAATTGAAATTATCGATAGTGTCAAATCGGTCGCTTCTGTTTTTACTGAAATTTTGTTGTTTATGGTCTGGTTTCCGGCAATTGTCTATGGGCTTTATCGTTTTGTTATCGTTTTGTGGGATGCTTCCTTAAAGCCGCAATCGCTCATTGAGTTTATTAATTTCATGGTTGAGTTATACAGCTATGTACTTCCTTCGTTGGCTGTTATCGCAGTGGCTTTAGTCGTCGTTTTATCCATTTTTAAAAGACTCTCAGCAATATGGGAGGGAAGAAAGCAATGAGACATTTTTTTAATGTTCTTTCCTTTGCTGTTGCCCTGTTGCCAGCTACATTGTGTGCTGCTCAGATTCAGGGGAAAGTTATTCGCGTTCTCGATGGAGATACCATCGAAGTTAAAACACTACCCGCGAAAATTGTTGTGTATGAAGTTCCGATTCGAGTCCGATTGATAAATATCGATGCACCGGAAAAAAAACAACCCTTTGGTCGCTGGTCAACCAATCAACTTAAAGCCCTGCTGGCAGGGCAATCAGTTACCGTCTCTTATACGCAAACAGATCGCTACGGGCGAGTCCTGGGACGAGTGGTGACAGCGAACGGCACTGAGGCTAACCGCCAGCAAGTGCTAAAAGGGGCTGCATGGGTTTATGACAGGTACAACACCGATAACTCATTACCGGCTCTGCAACGGGAAGCTCAGACACAGAAGCGCGGCCTGTGGGCTGACAGTAATCCCGTTCCTCCGTGGGAGTGGCGTCATAAACAAAACTGACGCGCTTCGCTTGTCCAACCCCTCCTCTGCCTGAAGAAAATCTTCAGGCAACGTCACGGTTTTTAATATACATGGTGCGCATATGGGTAAATTAACTCTGGTAGAGCAGGCTTTACGGCTCCATAAAGAATATTACGGTGAAGATAATTTTGGTACTGTCGTAAAGGATTGTGATTACTATCCTAAAGTGGCAGAGATTTTTATAAACAGAAAGAATCGTAAAATTTATTCGAATCTTGATATCGAACCCGTTGCTTCAACCGTCGTTCATACGGGAAGTAGCCCTGTTATGGCTAAAGCCGGGAGGATTAAAAAGCTTATGTTTAAAGATGGTTCGGGAGCATACCGGATTCATCTTGGTCAAAATGAAGTGGTTCATATTATTCGCTTCATTCTTAACTCTAAAGTCAGAATGGAGTACGCAGTTGGCACAACCAAAAGTATGTCGATGCTTCATAATCTTTGCGAAGCTGGACGCGCTAAATTAAACCGCTCTTTACCCCGTAAAGGTATCTGGAAAATCGGGTGTTACGACGGCGTTTATTATCACGGTAAGGCAAGGAAGGAAGAAATAGAAAACGCTTTACGTTTTTCTGTTCATCCAAAGTTTAATGAGCTGGAGAATGACTTTAATCAGTTCTTTTCGGATATTGATTTCTACACCCGTTATGGTCAGTCAGGAATGCGAAAAGTGCTTTTTACTGGTCCTCCGGGCACAGGGAAAACGACTATCGCAAAAGCTTTGGGGGCAAAATATCAGGATAAATATGTATTTGTTTATGCTGATGATTACTTTAAAGATGTTTGCTATGCCGCAGCTCAAAAGAAAATACCCGTTATCATAATAGCTGAAGAGGTTGATGAACTTTATCGGGCTGATGCCGGAACGTTAAGTTTTCTTGATGGGGCTGATACACCGCGAAATCTTGCCGGGACATATGTTATTTTTTCAACGAACTATCCTAACCGGATTGATCCGCGCATCAGAAAACGCCCTGGCAGAATTGACAGAATCATATCTGTAGGTGCTTTTCGGACTAAAGCCGCTGCCGCTTGTGCCAAAATGTACTTACCAGACGATATAAATATTGACCTTAAAGAACTTGGCGCGGTGCTGGACAGAACGACTCCTGCTGAAATAAAGGAGATAATAAATATTGCTATTGGCATGATTCGCGGAACAAAAAACGAATTAACAGTAGATGTAATCAAGAATGCGCGTGCCTTTTTGAAAGGAACCCTTGACCTTAGTGTGCAGGAGGCAGAAGAAGACATAGAGGAAAGGGAAGAAATCTTTAAAAAGAATGGTGCGCAGCCTGACTATTCAAGTTACCTTGAGGATTGATTAATGAGACTTTTTATTGCAGAAAAACCGTCTTTAGCAAAGGCTATTTTTGAAGGACTGGGCGGAAATCCCAATACAGAAAAGAAAAACGGCTATTTTGAACACGGTTCTGATGTCGTTACCTGGTGTTATGGTCATATGCTGGAGCTTTACGACCCACAGGATTATGACGACAAATATTCCAACTGGCGTTATAGTGATTTACCCATTAAAGCGGTTTATCCGCCAAAATATAAAATCAAGCCTGAATCAGAAGCACAGACCCGCATTATTTTGTCTCTTATCGATAAAGCCGACAGCATCGTTCATTCAGGCGACCCCGATGATGAAGGATGTTTGCTGGTTGATGAGATTCTGGGTTATGCCGGAAACAAGAAACCCGTCCAGCGACTGCTTGTTGCCGACCTCAACCTTGCGCCAGTGCAAAAATCACTGTCGAATTTACAACCTAACGATAAATTTCGCGGTATGACGTTAAGCGCCCTGGCGCGTTCCCTGTGCGATCAGGGTTTTGGCTATAACATGACGCGGGGATGTACATTAAAAGGCCGTGAGAAGGGCTATGACGGCGTTCTGAACGTTGGCCGGGTACAAAGTGCCGTTCTTGGTCTGGTGAACATGCGCACGCTGGCGAACCAGAATCACACAGAAAGCTTTTATTACGATGTATTCGCCAGTCTGTCGATGAACGGGCATCAGATTAAGGCGAAATATCAGACAACAGACGACGATCAGATAGACGAGAAAAAACGCCTGATCTCCGAAGCTCAGGCCGCGCATATTGCCGGACGTGTTACGGGTAAGGATGCTATTGTTACTATCGCGACGACAAAGCCGGAAAATAGCAAGCCTCCGCTTCCGCTTAACCTTTCCACGCTTCAGCAGCTCTGCGCAAAGCGATTTGGTTATTCTGCAAAAGATACGCTCGATGTGATGCAGGGGCTGTATGAAACTCACAAGCTTCTGACCTATCCACGTTCTGACAATCGCTATCTTTCAGATGAGCATTATTACCAGGCCGGAGATATTGCCACTGCTATAGCGGCCACCGTACCCGAACTGGCGTCTGCGATCGTAGATATGGATAAAGGCCAGAAACACAAAGCCTTTAATGCCAGTAAGATTGAGGCGCACCACGCCATCATCCCGACGACAAAAAGCGGAGCCGGTATTCAGCTTAATGAAAAAGAGCGGAACGTTTATAACCTGGTGTCCGTCTACTTTATCGGGCTGTTCTACCCGGATGCGATCCGCAACAAGACGAAAATCCACTTTGATATTAAGGGGGATACCTTTACGGCCACACAGAGCGTTCTGGTACAAAAGGGCTGGGAAGCGCTGGGTAAGGATAGTGATGACGAGGACGAAACCGAAGATGCCGGAACGGACGGTTTTGACCTTTCATTGCTGAAATTTAATGACAGCGGCCTGTGTGAATCGGCAGACGTGGACAAGAAAAAGACTACACCACCTCGCTATTTCACAGAGTCAACGTTACTGGCCGCCATGACGAGTGCGGCAAAATTCATTGATGATCCGGCTCTCAGAAAGGCGCTGGAAGCGAAAGACGAGGGCAGCAGTGATCGTGGCAGTATCGGAACGGAAGCCACCCGCGCGGGTATTCTTGAGAAACTGGCGGCAAATACCGGGCTTATCTCCATCGAAAAAGAAAAGGGGTATTCGGAGCTGGTATGGAAAACCACAAAACAAGGCCAGGAGTTTTGCGCTGCACTGCCTCCTGAAATCACTAAACCGGATATCTCCGCTCTGTGGGCTGAAAAGCAGTCTCAGATCAAAGCCGGAGAGCTGACAGTTGAGGAGTTTATTAAGGAAAATGATGAGTACGTCCAGGGGTTAATCGACGAGCTGGACAGGAACGGAATTTCGATTTCTTCAAATGCCACGCCCTGCCCGGTTTGTAACAACGGTTTCCTGCGTAAGCGTAAGGGGCAAAATGGCTTTTTCTGGGGATGCTCCTGCTACCCTGAATGCAAGACAACATTCCCGGACAAAGACGGCAAACCGGATATGGAAGCAAAATCCAGATCAGAAGGTTCCATGTCCCGGCTCGAAGCCCCCTGCCCTTCATGCAGTAAAGAAATTATTATCCGGCCTAAAGGCTTTTTCTGTTCCGGGTGCGAGTTTAAAATCTGGTCTGAAGTGTCAGGAAAAAAACTGACACAAAATCAGGTTGAGACATTAATCAAAAAAGGTAAAACCGGAGAGATTAAAGGCTTTACCAGTAATAAAACCGGGAAAAAGTTTGACGCTGCAATTGTTTTGCAGGATAAAACTACGGGTAAACTTGGGTTTCAGTTCAGTAAAAAATAAGGATTAACTCGATGAGTGAAAATGAAACGTTTGACGCAACAAAAAAGCTACTCCTGAATATTCGCTCTGTTCGTGTTTTTGCGCGAGAAACCAGCTTTGAACAACTGCTGGAAATGCAGGAAAAGCTTAACGCCGTGATCGAAGAACGTCGTGAAGAAGCAGAGCGTGAGGCAGCAGAACGCGCAGAGCGCGAAAGAAAGCGCCAGGAACTGCTCCAGTTGATTGCCGGAGAAGGTTTTTCACCGGAAGAACTGCTTGGCCTGTCCGAAGATGCGCAAAAAACACGCAAAAAGACGTTGCCAAAAGCGCCGCCTAAATATCAGTTTGATGAAAACGGCGAAACGAAATACTGGTCTGGTCGTGGCCGGACACCAAAACCAATCGACGAAGCGTTAAAAGCTGGCCGTTCTCTTGATGAGTTTCTCATCAAAAAAGATGCTTCCAGCACTGCTGGTGACGAACAGTAATCTAACAAGCCTCTGACACTGCGTCAGAGGCTTTTTTTTAGCAAAAAGGGCGCGGGGGGTTATGGTGAAGAAATCTTTGGATATCTTCGCGGGGATAAGGGAAGTAGTCTCTGATATCTTTGGTTTCTAACTTACCAGTGCAGTGATACGTCTGAAAATAGATCCACTCTGCTATTGTTTTGTAGATGTGATTTCCCATGTTCGCGCTTTGAGAACCATACTGCATGACTTGTGCATCCAGGTCATTACACATCTCCGGCGGAGTGAGTACATGATATGTCCTGCATAACAGCGGGCGGTAATTGTAGATTGAGCATGTTCCCTTCTCAGACAAAAACGGACATTTTGACTCATGCCCGGTCGTAAGCGGGTTGTCTCTGGCAGTAAGTTTACTTGCTTGTGCAATATGTGTTGCCTCAAGCGCGGTTAAATGAACATCCATTTTACAGCACGAAGAGCACCCCTTTTGACAGGAGGTAAACGTGCTCACAAATTCTTTGTTAAAACGATCCAAAAAGGCGTACATCTGTTTTAACTTGAGGTAAATATTACCGGATTGAGTATTGAGTTTATTTATGAGTGCCTTTAACTCATCGAAATACTTATCAGGTACGGGTTTCAGATTGGTATAGCCGGGTAATGTTTCGCCTGGCTCCAGGTGGATCACTGAGTTAGGTTTGATATCCATTGCTTTTGCTTCCTATATTCTTCTCGCGCTGGTTGTTCATTTGACACTAAAACAAGCGTCATACAATGGCAAGGTGTCAAGCCCAGCAGTAAATCACGCTTGCCAGCAAACCAGTTTCCTGCAGCCGGTTTGGCCGTTGATTTTTGCCAGCAATATTACCCGCTCGATGCCCGCCCTGGGCGTGAAATTGCCAGCAAAAAAGATTGCCGCTATCAAAGGTGTGGTTTATATTATCTGTATCGTACGATACAGATAATGGAGAAGCTTAATAGATGACTGAAAAAATCACTGACGAGGAACTGGTAGATTTGTTGGAGGCGCTCAAAAGAGCACATGGTATGGGCGTTTGTTCAAAGGCGGTTAAGCTGGCACAGCGTTGCGCTGATGTGTTCCCTGCTATTGTTGCAGAGTTACAGGAATATCGGAACGCCGCTAAGCGAACTTCAGCATGACAAGAGCCACGGAACGCGCTTACAGCGAGCTACAACAGGCGTTTGATTTCTATAACCAGCGCCTTTTTGACGGCGAACTCCCTGACTGTCTGATTACGTTCCAGCGCGGCAAGAACACAATGGGCTATTTCAGTTACAGGCGCTTTGTTGCTGCTGACGGCAGCGGCAGGATGATTGATGAAATCGCCCTCAATCCTGAATACTTCCCGGTGTACCCGCTTATTGAAGTCATGCAAACGCTGGTTCATGAGCAGTGCCATATGTGGCAGTACCACTACGGCAACCCGTCGCGTAAGACGTACCACAATGCGCAGTGGGCGGCAAAAATGGAAAGTATCGGACTTATGCCCTCCTCCACCGGGAGACCTGGTGGTGCGAAAGTCGGCCAGAAGATTAATGACTATCCGATCCCTGGTGGCCGCTTCCAGCGCGTCACACTGGAACTGTTCCAGGGGCAATTTGCTTTGAGCTGGTTTGATCGCTTCCCTGTCCAGGTCGAACAACAAAAAGATATGACCGCCGTAATAGAGCAATGGCGCGAAACGCTTGCTCTGGCGCATCAAAATGCTGAGGCCGGGATTGATATAGAAGCGGTGCTTTCTATGGCTCTGCTGCCGTCAGTGTCACCGCAGAACGGGAGCCATTCAGATGATATGGCCGGGAGCAATGACAATGATTTGTCAGTTGCAGCATTTGAGGACAAGCCAAAACGAAATAAAGTTAAATATCAGTGTCGCGGGTGTGGCGCTGCCGTGTGGGGCAAAGCCGGACTGAATATTGAATGCGGCGATTGCGAGCTGGCTTTCATCGAAAATTAATTGCCAGCAAATTTTCCCGGTCACATCTGTTGGCCAGTGTTTTTTGCCAGCAAAGTTTCTTCCCGGGTTCGCGCCGGCAGCGCAAAAATGACAGCAAAAGAGGGGTATCATGGGGCATTACACAATCAGAACGAATGACGACGAAGATCAGGCCATTAAAAAGGCGCAGGAAGCGACCGGACAGGCATCAGCCAGCAAAACCTTTATGACGGCTATCCTTGAGCTTCAGCGTAACAGAGACGAGATGGCGCAGCTACGGCGTGAACTGGCGCAGGAAAAAGCGCGGAGTCAGGAGCTGGTATCATCGGTAAAACAATTCCGTTCCAGCCTGAACAATCTGTTTGATCTGGCTGACAACCCTTAAATAACAAGGAGCGAAACGTGCATACCACAAATGCGATTATCCTGTGCCTGGTGTCATATCCCTGCATCGTTGCATGGGTTATCTATAAAAACAGATTTGTCGATTACTTGTTTTTAACTCTGCTTGCTTGTTTGGGGAGCATTTTTTCAGTCGTATTGTATAAACAGCCCGACTACTCATTGACCATATATCAGGCCGTTGCTGTCGGCTATGCTGCCGTGATCATGCCAACGGTGTTAGTTTTGAGTGTCGTTAATATCTTCATGGGAAAAGCAGAGAGAACGTGCAAATGAATACACTGGCTGCACTGGAAAATACGTTTCGTGATATGAGAAAGCATGGCTGCCAAACAGTCATGGTCACGCAGTCTTTAGCTGATTTTGGCCGCTACAGCTATAAACCGCGCCCTGCATTTCAGGACTGGATCGAACGGCTGAAGACTGGCGAACGTCTGCCGCGAGGCCGTTACTTTGTTGGCAAGAAGCCTGGTGGCCGCCTGGTGCTCATTGATGAATTGGGGGGAACATGGACAGAAAAAGTAACAGTGATTCATACCAACGCTGGATGATAGAGAAGGCTGACAAAAGGGAAAGGACGCAAATCAGTATGTCGTTCGTAAAGATGAAGGACGTACTTTTTAACGTGCTGGCTATCGGTACTGTTTTAGCAGCCCTGGTGGTGATCTTTTATGAAGTGCAAAGCAGCTTATAAATTGATGGCCGTTGACAATGAATGTCATACTACCTGACCGGGCAATGCCGGAAGATTTCTTTCACGGGTGATGGTTTGTGATCCCGGCATTGTTCCGGCGCTCTCTCGTAAATTCTCGCGCCCAATCCCCCTCGCAAAACCTCAGAATTCACGTAACGCACCGCGATTTCGGCAACCATCAACCCTAACGTCCTTATGTTGTTGGGTTTGCCGCAGAACAATTTATTCATTTAAAATAGATTTAAACGAAGCGGGAAACCGCAGACGTAAAAAAACCGACTGGTGAGGTCGGCTTTTTTACGGTTCCGGTGCGAGCTGGTAACTCAGCCCGGAAGGGAAACTCTCTACAACTGACAATAGTATGATAATCCGTGAAGCCTGATTATGCAATATGACGGGCAGTGACTGTGCGTTAACGGTTTGCCTGAACGTTAGATAAACGTATAATCAGAGGGTTAGCTCTGTGGTGAGTCTCTCCCTGCATTCCGCTAAATGCGGCATGAACAGGTTCAAAGTCCTGACAGGTAATACAGGTGGTGCTGGTTATCTGTGCTCTGGCAGGAGTGAGACTCTCTACAACTGACAAGACGAAGAGAAGCCGTGGTGACAGGCAGTGTAAGAGCAAGCCACGGTGTCTTTACTCCATTTATGGAGAAAACGGATGATTAACCTGTTAATCATCGTTCTGAGGGCGGTAGCGGCGCTTGCAAACGCGCTGATTGCCATTCTGGAACTGATCCGCCAGTTCATCGACTAATGAACACGGAAACGTAATTAAGGCCGGAGGAACACCACCTCCGGCCTTTAATAAAAATATAGTTTAGTTACAACATTCACTAGTCTGTACTAACCACCACACACCTGACCTTCTGCGCACAAGTTACCTTTAATCACTCCTAAACAGGCATTTCATGAAACTCCCCTGTTCTTGCATCGGTAACAGGGGTCTGACGCTCAGTGGAACGAAAACTCACGTTAAGCAACGTTTTCTGCCTCTGACGCCTCTTTTAATGGTCTCAGATGTCCTTTGGTCACCAGTTCTGCCAGCGTGAAGGAATAATGGCCGAGCATATTGATATGTCCGTGGCAAAGCGGGGAGAGGCGTGCGATATCTTCATCATTCAGTGTTTCACCCTGCGCCCGGAGATGATCCAGGGCTGCCTGCATATAAATAGTGTTCCATAACACGACGGCGTTAGTGACCAGCCCCAGTGTGCCCAGTTGATCTTCCTGACCGTCGGTATATCGTTTTCTTATCTCACCTTTTTGACCGTGACAGATGGCTCTGGCAACGGCATGGCGACTTTCTCCCCGATTAAGCTGGGTCAGAATGCGCCGGCGGTAATCTTCATCATCAATATAATTAAGCAGATACAGCGTTTTGTTGATGCGCCCCACTTCAATGATTGCCTGAGTCAGTCCGGAAGGACGTTCACTTTTCAGCAATGAACGGACCAGCACTGAAACCTGTACTTTGCCCAGCTTCAGGGAGCCAGCGGTCCGGATCATTTCGTCCCACTGAGGGGTTCTAGGGATTTTCCGTCCAAAAACGACAAAGTGCTCTGGAGGCCCCGCCGTCTGTGGCCTCCAGAGGGGTATTACTTTTTTCGAGATCCCTATTTGGGCTCTGTTTGAGTAAGATTTAGTCTTTTTGGGCTAAATCCATGGCATTCGAAGAACGTGTCCAAATCTTGTCCGAGGCAGAACAAGATGAGTTATATGGACCCCCCGCTTTCACCTCCGCCGACCAACGCTTCTTTTTCTCGCTGAACGATAAGGAACTGGCGATCGCTAAAAGCCTCCGTCATCGGGGCCAGCGTTACATGCTGGTGGTACTGCTGGGCTATTTCAAAGCCAAGCCGGTGGTGCTGAATCCCGGCTTTCATCAGATCAAGCAGGACCTCAAATACGTTTATCAAACCGTTCTACCAGGCCCAGGCTGTAGACCCTTTAATCTCACGCCAAAAGAGAACGAACGGATTTACCAACGTGTTTTCCAGCTCTGCAACTACCAGCGCTGGAATGTCAAAGACCATGGAGCGGCGTTGAGAGATTACTTATCCCAGCAAGCCAGAGCCTGGACAGCGCCTAGGCACCTCTTCGATGCGGCCAATGAATATTGTTCGGGGCAGAAGATCGCAATCCCTGCCTACAGCACGCTGCAAAAGATCATCAGTCAGGTGGTGGGAGACGAACAGGAACACATGGCCGCGCACCTTGAGCGTGCAATGTCACGCGGTCTTAAGCAAGCACTGGCGGAGCTCGTGAACGGCACAGGTCCACTGCCGTTCCGACAGTTGCGACAATCGGCTCGTAACTTCACCGGAACCGAGTTGGAGAAAGAACTGATTGTCTATCGCCATATCCAGCATTGGATGCCGGAAGTGGATCTGCTGTTGAGCACGCTATCACTGTCGCAGAAAAATCTGCAACACCTGGCAGAGAAAGTCGACTACTACGGTGCCAAACTGAAACGTCAAACCGTAGGCAGCCAATGGCTGTATTTATTGTGCTATCTTCAAACGCGATGGCAGCAAGCGCTGGAACGTATTGCCGATGGCTTTGTGCATCATGTCAGACAGACCAAACAGAAGGCAAAGGATTATGCGCAGGAAGCGGTGTTTAAGGATTGGCAAAAAGCAGCTAAAAATGTCAGCAAGGCAGCTGAAGTACTGCACCTGTTCATTGATGACAGCATTGATCTGCAACTACCGTTTGCAACAGTAAGACAGCAAGCACTGAGCCTGCTGACCAAAAGGGATCTGGAATCTGTATGTCTCTTCCTGAACGAGCAGCGACGATCGGTCGATGAAGCCATGTGGCAGTACTGCGACGAGAAAGAAAGTCTGCGGAAAGGTTTGCTGCGAGAGTTGTTCCTATGTCTGCGCTTCGAAGGCTGCGACGGCACCCAGCACTTAGCGGCCGCCTTGGCGAAAACACAAAACGAACTCAACGGCCAGGACGCTCAGTTGCAAACTGCCGACACCAGACTCCTTTCCAAAAAATCACGTGAATTCCTGCTGGATGGTGAAGGGAATATCCTGATCGATCGTTATGAGTGGTTCCTCTATCAACAGATTCCTGATCGCCTGAATGGCCAGCTGACGCTGCCTGATATCACTAAATACCGGGCACTCGACGCCGACCTGATCGACGGGGAACATTGGCGAAAAAACAAATATACGCTGCTTCAACAGAGCCATTTTACAAAATTAGCGGAGGAGCCTGAAAAGCTGATCAAACAGATGGCCATGGAATTGGATACCCGTTTGTACGAAGTCGGCGAATATCTTGAACAGGAAGACAACCGGAATATCATCTTGCGTAATCCGCAGGGTAAACGCTTCTGGCGCCTGCCTTCGGCCAGCAAACATCATCTGGTCAACAATCCCTTCTTCCAGCAAATTCCCACAACGGGGATTGCGGATGTACTGCGCATGGTTGATCGTGACACCGGTTTCATTGACTGCTTCGCTCATGTGCTGGGTTCCCAATCCAGAAGCCGTTCCCATGAATATGACCTGTTGGCAATTCTGGTCGGCAATGCAACCAATCAAGGCATTTACGGCATGGCACAGATCTCTGATCGTACCTATGATCAGCTCAGCACTATCCAGGCGAACTATCTTCGCCTGGAAACATTGAATGCTGCTAACGACAACATCAATAACGCGACAGCCAAGCTACCCATCTTCCGGTACTACAACATCCAGGAAGATGTGATCCACGCCAGTGCCGATGGTCAAAAGTTCGAAGCCCGGCGCGAGACCTTCAAAACCCGTTATTCGTCGAAGTACTTTGGCACTCAAAAAGGTGTTTCTGCCATGACCTTGATCGCCAATCACGCTGCGATCAACGCCAGAGTGATCGGCGCCAACGAACATGAATCGCACTACATCTTTGATTTGTTGATGAGCAATACGTCAGACATCATTCCGGATGTGCTCTCAACCGATACCCATGGGGTGAACCATGTGAACTTCGCGTTACTGGATCTGTTCGGATACCAGTTTGCCCCACGCTATGCCCAGGTTGGCAAAGTGATCAATGACATGTTTGATGTCAAGGAAGACAAAGAACACCGAATTCAGCTGTGCTTAAAAAAGCCAATCAATACCCATCGTATTGCGCAGCACTGGGATACCATCCAACGGATTGCAGTATCACTTAAGCAGCGGAAAACAACGCAAGCCACCTTGGTGAGAAAGCTCTCGGAGTACAAGCGCAATCACCCGCTGCTGGAAGCCCTGACGGAATACAATCGCCTGGTGAAAGCGAATTATCTACTGTGCTACATCGATGATGCCAGTTTAAGAAACTATGTTCAGCGCGCGCTGAACCGGGGAGAGGCCTATCACCAACTGCGTCGGGCCGTGAGCAGCGTCAATGGGGATCAGTTCCGGGGCAGTTCAGACGAAGAAATCCAGCTATGGAATGAGTGCGCTCGCCTGGTCACCAATGCCATCGTTTACTTCAACTCCAGGATACTCAGCCAGCTGTTGACCAGCTTCGAATACCAAGGAGATACCAAGAGAATAGATATCGTCAAACAGGCATCCCCTGTGGCCTGGCACAACATTAACCTCAAGGGGACTTACCACTTCGAATTGAGCGAAAAATTGCCAGATCTGGAGGAGCTTATGCGCTCAATCGAGGGATATTTACCCGTCAGCGAAAAGTAATACCCCTCTGGAGGCCACGGACGGCGCGGCCTCCAGAGCACTTTGTCGTTTTTGGACGGAAAATCCCTAGAACCCCATTATCTAAAAATACTTAATTGTCTTTTAACGTCGCTAAATTTTAAATAAATAAGTGAAGAGTGTTAGTGGAGCCACTGATTTAAAGTTGGCAGAGTAAAACTTGAAGTGCGACATAAACCACCTAATTAATTTAAAGGGTTTATGGAGTATATAAAATTGTCATACCATCATCTTAACTTTGAAGATCGTACTGCATTAATGCTTGAGTCAAGAAAAGAAGGCTTTTCAGCCAGAAAATTTGCTGAACTCATTAAAAGACATCCTAGTACGATCTATCGTGAGCTTAAAAGAAATAGCATCAATGACGTTTATCAAGCTCGATATGCTTCTGATAACACCTTCGCTAGACGTAGACGTGGTCACAGAAAACTCAAAATCGATTCAATCCTCTGGAAATTTATTGTTGAAGCGATCCGTTGTTTATGGTCTCCTCAGCAAATAGCAAAGCGTTTAAAGACATTTCCTGATTTGGATCAAACAATGAATGTAAGCCATACAACGATTTATTCAACGATACGAGCATTACCAAAGGGTGAGTTGAAAAAAGACTTATTATCCTGTCTACGTCATGAAAATAAAAAGCGAAAAGCTAACGGTGAACCTAAAAAAGATTCTATATTACAGGATATTAAAACTATTCATGAGCGCCCAGCCGAAGTTCAAGAAAGAAAAATACCGGGTCATTGGGAAGCTGATTTAATTAAAGGTAAAGACAATAAAAGTTCGATAGCAACACTTATTGAACGAAATACACGGCTCTGTATCTTGGCAACATTACCTGATGCAAAGGCAGAATCAGTGCGCAAGGCTTTAACTGAAGCTCTGAAATATTTACCTGCAGAACTGCGTAAAACGTTGACCTATGACCGTGGACGTGAGATGTCAGAACATAAAATACTCGAAGAAGATTTAGGCATAGATGTATATTTCTGTGACCCACATTCACCCTGGCAAAAAGGCACATGCGAAAATATGAATGGTTTAATTAGGCAATATTTACCTAAAGGGATTGATTTAAATCAGGCAGATCAGCATTATTTAAATCAAGTTGCCATGTCACTGAATACTCGTCCTAGAAAGGCGTTAGATTGGCTTACACCATTAGGGAAGGTGCGAATAAGCGGGGAAATTCTTCTCGGCTGACTCAGTCATTTCATTTCTTCATGTTTGAGCCGATTTTTTCTCCCGTAAATGCCTTGAATCAGCCTATTTAGACCGTTTCTTCG
>NZ_JAIJYL010000036.1:0-35314 GCF_019753495.1 Klebsiella sp. TF21-TM
GCAGTGGCGATTTTGCTGGCCGGAGCCCGGGGGTACAGGGGGCGGCGGCGACTGGCCGCCCCCTGTGCGCTCCCTGCACCGTAAGAGACATAACGCAGAAAATTAACAGGGAGCGCAATGTGCGCTGACGCCACACGTGATAAACGCTTTTCCCGGATGAGAAAGGGGCAACCGATGCAGCTTATCCCCCCGTCGTGCGCCAGACCGTCACCCGACGTCCCCTACCCCTTTAACTTCGGATCCAGCGCATCGCGCAGGCCATCTCCCAGCAGATTAAACGCCAGCACGGTCAAGAAAATCGCCACCGCCGGAAACAGCGCCACGTGCGGAGACATCACCATATCCGCCCGCGCCTCGTTGAGCATGGCACCCCACTCCGGCGTGGGCGGCTGCGCGCCGAGGCCGAGAAACGACAGACTGGCCGCCGAAATAATCGATACCCCAATGCGCATGGTGAAATAAACCACGATTGACGACACCGTCCCCGGCAGGATGTGATGGAAGAGGATGGTGGCATCGCTGGCGCCAATGCTGCGCGCCGATTCAATAAAAGTCTGCTGCTTTAATACCAGGGTGTTGCCGCGCACCAGCCGGGCGAACGCCGGGATCGAGAAGATCGCCACGGCGATAATCACGTTGGCCATCCCGCTGCCCATGACGGCGACCACCGCGATCGCCAGCAGGATCCCCGGAAAGGCGAACAGCACGTCGCAAAGCCGCATAATCAGCCGGTCCCACCAGCCCTCATAGTACCCGGCCAGCAGCCCAAGCACCGTGCCGATGGCCGCGCCAATCAGCACCGCCAGCACCCCGGCAGCCAGCGAGATCTGCGCGCCCACCAGCACCCGGCTGAAAATATCGCGCCCCAGCGAGTCGACGCCGAACCAGTGCACCAGCGAAGGCCCCTCGTTAAGCCGGTCATAGTCGAAATAATTTTCCGCATCGTACGGCGCTATCCATGGGGCGACGATGGCCACCGCAATCAGCAACAGCACAAAAATACCGGCGCCCATGGCCACCGGCTGACGCCGAAAGCGCCGCCAGAACTCATGCCAGGGGGTATGGATCTCGCCGGGCCTGATGCCCGGCATGGCGTTCAGCGCCGCCTGCCTTCTCCAGTTAAGCAATCGCACCTTACTTATACCTGATAGCCGGGTTTATGGCCGCGTACAGCACATCCACCACTAAATTGATAAGAATAAACTCCAGCGAAAAGAGCAGCACTTCCGCCTGAATCACCGGGTAATCGCGCATTTCTACCGAATCGACCAGCAGTCGCCCCAGCCCCGGCCAGTTGAAGACCTTCTCCACGACGATCGAGCCGCCGAGCAGAAAACCGAACTGCAGCCCCATCATGGTGACGACCGGGATCATCGCATTGCGCAGACCATGTTTGAGCACCACCCGCGTTTCGCTCACCCCTTTCGCCCGGGCGGTACGCATATAGTCTTCATGCAGCACATCGACGAACGACGCGCGGGTAAAGCGCGCCATCACCGCCGCCACCGCCGCGCCAAGGGTCAACGACGGCAAAATATAGTGCCGCCAGCTGTCGGCCCCCACCGTCGGCAACCAGCCCAGCTCAACCGAAAACACCTGCATCAGCAGCATGCCGAGGGCAAAGGCCGGAAACGAAATGCCGCTCACCGCCAGCGCCATTCCCAGACGGTCAGGCCAGCGATTGCGCCACACCGCCGCCGCGATCCCCGCCGCCATGCCAAACAGCACCGCCCAGCTCATGCTGGCCAGCGTCAGCCACAGGGTGGGCATAAAGCGGCTGGCTATCTCACTGGCAACGGGACGCCGCGAGGCCATGGACATGCCAAAATCGCCGCGCAGCACGTTGGTGATGTAGTGCCAAAACTGGACGTGCAGCGGCTGGTCAAGCCCCAGCTGCTGGCGCACCATCGCCACCACCTGGGCGTCGGCTTCCGGTCCGGCAATCAGCCGCGCCGGATCGCCGGGCAGCATATGGACGAAGAGAAACACCAGCACCGCGACGATTAGCAGGGTGGGGATCAGCCCCAGCAGGCGCTTAATCACATAGTTGAGCATCGTACCTCCACCACCCGCCCCGCGGAAAAACCGCCCTCCTCCCACCCGTGCCGGAGGGCATCATCTCGACCTTCACGGTGTTAAATCTGCCTGTTCGAAGCTAAAGCCGGTGTCCGGCTGGATATAGAAGCCGGTGAGATTCTTGCTGTGGGCAGAGACCAGTTTCTCCACCACCAGCGGCACCCACGGCGACTCTTTCCAGATAATATCCTGCGCCGCCTTATAGAGTTTGGTTTTCTCTTGCGGATCGGTGGTTTTCAGCGCCTCGCTCAGCGCGCTATCCACCTGCGGGTTGCTGTAAAAGGCGGTGTTGAACAGGGTCGGCGGCCAGTTTTGGGAAGCAAACAGCGGCGACAGCGCCCAGTCGGCTTCGCCAGTGGAGGCGGACCAGCCGGTATAGAACATCCGTACCCCGCTCTCTTTCTGCCCTTTACCTTCCACTTCCGCCGCTCGCTGACCGGCGTCCATCGCCGTCACCTGCGCCTTAATGCCCACCTGCGCCAGCTGCTGCTGGGTAAACTGCAGCACTTTCTGCGCGGTGCTGTGGTTATGTGACGACCACAGCGTCGTGCTAAACCCGTTGGGGTAGCCGGCCTCTTTCAGCAGCTGGCGCGCTTTCGCCGGATCGTAAGGCCACGCGGGGTAGCTCTGGGCGTAGGCAATCGACGGCGGCACCACGCCGGTCGCCGGGGTGGCATAGCCGGCAAACGCCACCTTGACCAGCGCCTGGCGGTTGATGGCGTAGTTGATCGCTTCGCGCACCTTCGGATTATCGAACGGCTTCTGCGTCACGTTCATGCTGATGTAACGCTGCATGATCGACGGACTGGCCACCAGCTCCAGTTTGCTGTTTTTCGCCAGCAGCGGCGCCTGCTCATAGGGGATCGGGAAGGCGAACTGCGCCTCGCCGGTCTGCAGCATCGCCGCCCGGGTATTGTTATCGACCACCGGTCGCCAGGTAATGGAATCCAGCTTCGGCAGCCCCGGCTGCCAGTAGCCATCGAACTTGCTGACCTTCACGAAGTCGGTCTGGTTCCAGGTATCGAGCTTATACGGCCCGGTGCCCACCGGGTGGAAGCCGATATCTTTGCCATATTTTTTCAGCGCCGCCGGCGAAATCATCGCCGTCGCCGGATGGGCGAGAATATTAATAAACGCCGAGAACGGCTGCTTGAGGGTAATTTTCACCGTGGTTGGATCGACCGCCTCGATGCTGGCGATATTTTTATACAGGTTATAGCGCTTAAGATGGTTTTCCGGGTTGCTGGCGCGGTCGAGGTTAGCCTTGACCGCCTCGGCGTTAAAGTCGGTGCCATCCTGGAATTTCACCCCGCTGTGCAGCTTGATGGTGTACACCAGGCCATCCGGCGATACGGTGTAGCTCTCGGCAAGGACATTTTGCAGCTTCATCTCTTTATCAAGGCCGAACAGGCCTTGATAAAAGGACTTCGCCACCGCCTGCGACAGGGTATCGTTGGCATCATAGGGGTCGAGCGTCGTGAAGTTAGACCCGACCGCCACCACCACATCTTTGGCGGCAAAAGCGGGGGCGCTCGCCAGGGCCGCCGCGATACTCAGCGCCAGCCACCATTTGCGTGAAACAGGTTGTGTCATCGTGTTCTCCTGAAAAGGTGCGTTATGTGTTGTTATGCTCTGCCCAGCACATCGGCGGCGTCGCGGGCGACGAAGTGGCCCGGCCCAACCTGCTGCAATGGCGGGCTGGCGATCTCCTCGCCCCGCTTATAAATATTGCCCGGAACGTCATCTGACAGCAGGACCCGTTGCGGATGACGGTAGGCCGGGTCGGCCACCGGTACGGCGGCCATGAGCTTACGGGTATAGGGGTGCTGCGGGTTTTCAAACACCGCGCGGCGCGGGCCGATTTCGACAATCCGGCCGCGATACATCACCGCCACGCGGTGGCTGATGCGCTCCACCACCGCCATATCATGGGAAATAAACAGAAACGCGATGCCCATTTCGCGCTGCAGGTCGAGCATCAGATTGATAATCTGCGCCCGAATGGAGACATCCAGGGCCGACACCGACTCATCGGCAATCACCACCTTAGGATTAAGCGCCAGCGCGCGGGCAATGCAGATCCGCTGCCGCTGGCCGCCGGAAAAGGCGTGGGGGTAGCGCCAGGCATGCTCCGGCTGCAGCCCCACGCGCTTTAGCAGCCAGGCGACCCGCTCGCGCGCCGCCTCCCTGTCCAGCAGGCTATGCACCCGCAGCGGCTCCATAATCGAATCGCCGACCGTCTGGCGCGGATCGAGCGAGGCGTAAGGATCCTGAAAAATAAACTGAATATTGCGCCGCAGGGACTGCAGCTTGCTGCCGGAGAGGGTATCGATCCGCTGACCATCGAAGGTAATGGTGCCCCCCTGGATCTCAACCAGCCTCAGCAGCGCCCGGCCGGTAGTCGACTTGCCGCAGCCGGACTCCCCCACCAGCGACAGGGTCTCTCCCGGCCAGAGATCAAAACTCACCTTCTCCACCGCATGCACTTCGCGCGTCACGCGATTGAGCAGTCCGCCGCGCACCGGAAAACGGGCCACCAGATCGCGCACCTGCAGAATAGGCTCCCCCGCCACCACCGTGTCTGGCGTTTCTGTCTCCGCCAGCGGCTGCCCCGGTAGCGGGAAGCGGCGCGGCAGATCCTGACCGCGCATCTCCCCCAGCCGGGGGACCGCCGCCAACAGCGACTGCGTATAAGGATGCTGCGGTGAACGGAAAATCTCCTCGACGCTGCCGGTCTCCACCGCCTCGCCGCGATACATGACCAGCACCCGATCGGCGATATCGGCCACCACCCCCATGTCGTGGGTGATAAAGATTACCCCCATCGCCATCTCCTTTTGCAGGACGGTGATAAGTTGCAAAATTTGCGCCTGAATGGTGACATCCAGCGCCGTGGTCGGCTCGTCGGCAATCAGCACCGCCGGCCGACAGGAGAGCGCCATGGCGATCATCACCCGCTGGCGCATGCCGCCGGAGAGCTGGTGCGGATAGCGTGAGAGCATCTCTTCCGCCTGGGGAATACGCACCTGGTCGAGCATCTTTTTCGCCGCGCGCAGCGCCTCTTCGCGCCCCAACCCCTGGTGCAGGCGCAGGGATTCGGCGATCTGCTCGCCGATGGTGAATACCGGGTTCAGCGAGGTCATCGGCTCCTGAAAAATCATCGCCAGATCCGCGCCGCGTACCCGGCGCATTTCGGCCTCCGATTGCTCATTGAGCGCGATCACCTGCCGGTTGCGCCGTCGCAGCCACAGCCCCTCGCTGCTCACCTCGCTGCTGGCGGCGTCAAGCAGACGCATCAGCGCCAGCGCGGTGACCGATTTTCCCGAACCGGACTCCCCGACAATCGCCAGCGTCTCGCCGCGGCGCAGGCTGAAGGAAAGCTGACGCACGGCCTGCACCTCTGGCGCATCCTGCTGGCGGAACGCCACGTTCAGGTTGCGCACCACCAGTACTTCGCAGGTATCCGTTTCGTGAGTTTGCGGCACTCTCCTCTCCCTTGTTCTATTCGCGATAAATGCCAATGGTCGGCGTATCGCCGGCATAGCACCAGGCGCGGTACATGCCTTCGCTGTTAAACGGTAAAACGACGTTGCCTTCGCGATCGACGGCAATCAGCCCGCCGCTGCCGCCGAGGGCCGGCAGCTTCTCCATCACCACCCGCTCGCAGGCGGAATAGAGACTGAGCTGACCGTACTCCATCAGGGCGGCGATATCGTAGGCCGCCAGGGTACGCATAAAGACTTCGCCGGTGCCGGTGCAGGAGACCGCCACGCTGGCGTTGTTGGCGTAGCACCCCGCGCCCGGCAGCGGGCTGTCGCCGACGCGTCCGGGCAGTTTGTTGGTCATGCCGCCGGTGGAGGTCGCCGCCGCCAGATTGCCGGCCAGATCGAGCGCCACCGCCCCGACGGTGCCCATTTTCTGCCGTTCATCGAGCGGAGCGGCGTGATGGTCAAGGATGATCTCCCCGCCCGCTTTCGCCTCCTGCAGCTGCAGCAGACGCTCGGGGGTGGAAAAGAGATCGTTATCGACGCGCGCCATTCCGTGGGAGAAGGCGAAATTTTCCGCCCCCTCGCCGATCAGCAGCACGTGCGGGCTCTCCTCCAGCACCAGACGCGCCGCCAGCACCGGATTACGTAGATGTTTGACCCCGGCCACCGCCCCCGCCTGCAGGCTGTAGCCGTCCATCACGCAGGCGTCCAGCTCGTGGGTTTGATCGTGGGTAAATACCGAGCCCATCCCGGCGTTAAACAGCGGACACTCCTCCAGCAGACGGACGGCCTCGGTCACGGCATCCAGCGCACTGGCGCCTGCAGCCAACATTTTCTGCCCGCTTTCGACGATAGCCGACAGCGCCGCAACGTACTCCCGCTCCCGCTCCGGCGTCATCTGCGCGCGAGAAATCGCCCCTGCGCCGCCGTGAATTGCTATAACCGCCTTGCCCATTTCGCCAGTCCTTAACGATGAAGTGGATAGCCCCCGCCCTGTCGTACCGCGTCGCGGCGCCGGTCACGTCAGGAATAAGGGTATTGATATCATTATATTGCTGAATGCCTTATACAATTTTTGAATATAGAAAGAGCGGCGGTCGATGTAAAGCCTCGTACCCAGGTGGCATACAGCCCGCGCCGCTTTTCTGCCATAATAGGCGTTTTCGCCGTTTTGCCCGCAGGAGTGACCCATGGATTTTACCGCCGGACTGATGCCGCTCGACACAGCCCTCACCCAGATGCTCGATCGTATTACGCCGCTGAGCGCGACGGAAACTGTACCGCTGTTGCAGGCCTTCGCGCGCGTCACCGCCCATGACATTATCTCCCCGCTGGATGTCCCCGGCTTTGATAACGCGGCGATGGATGGCTATGCCGTCCGGTTGAGCGACCTCAACGACGGCGCGGCCCTGCCGGTCGCCGGGAAGGCCTTTGCCGGCCAGCCGTTTCACGACGCCTGGCCCACCGGCACCTGTATCCGCATCATGACCGGCGCGCCGGTGCCTGCGGGCTGCGACGCGGTGGTCATGCAGGAAGAGACCGAACAGACCGACGCCGGCGTGCGCTTTACCGCGCCGGTGAAAGCCGGGCAGCATATTCGCCGCCGCGGGGAAGATATCGCCCACGGCGCGGTGGTCTTCCCGGCGGGAACGCCGCTGACGGTAGCCGAGCTGCCGGTGCTGGCCTCGCTGGGCATTGCCGACGTTGAGGTGGTGCGCAAGGTTCGCGTCGCGGTCTTCTCGACCGGGGATGAGCTGCAGCTGCCGGGTCAACCGCTCGGCGACGGCCAGATTTACGATACCAACCGCCTGGCGGTGCATCTGATGCTCGAACAGTTGGGCTGCGAGGTCATTAACCTCGGCATTATTCCTGACGATCCGACGCTACTGCGTGAGGCCTTTATCGCCGCCGACCAGCAGGCCGACGTGGTCATCAGCTCCGGTGGCGTCTCGGTGGGCGAAGCCGACTACACCAAAACCATTCTTGAAGAGCTGGGGGAGATCGGCTTCTGGAAGCTGGCGATCAAGCCCGGCAAACCCTTCGCCTTCGGCAAGCTCAGCAGCAGCTGGTTCTGCGGCCTGCCGGGCAACCCGGTTTCCGCCACCGTCACCTTCTGTCAGCTGGTACAGCCGCTGCTGGCGAAGCTCTCCGGTAAGCACGGTCCGCTTCAGGCGACCCGCCTGCGGGTGCGGGCCGCCGCGCGGCTGAAAAAGTCCCCGGGCCGCCTCGATTTTCAGCGCGGTATTCTGCAGCGCAACCCGGACGGCGAGCTGGTGGTGACCACCACCGGTCATCAGGGCTCGCACATTTTCAGCTCTTTCAGCCTCGGCAACTGCTTTATCGTGCTGGAGCGCGAGCGCGGCCACGTTGAAGCGGGCGAATGGGTCGACGTCGAACCGTTCAGCCATCTGTTTGGGGGGCTGTAATGGCCGTGGAGCTGAGCGATGAAGAGATGCTGCGCTATAACCGGCAGATTGTTTTGCGCGGTTTTGATTTTGACGGCCAGGAGCGGCTAAAGGCCGCTCGCGTGCTGGTGGTCGGCCTCGGCGGACTTGGCTGCGCCGCCGCGCAGTATCTGGCCGCCGCCGGGGTGGGACAGCTCACCCTGCTCGATTTCGACACCGTCTCGCTCTCCAATCTGCAGCGCCAGACGCTGCACAGCGACGCCGCCATCGGCCAGCCGAAGGTGGACTCCGCCCGCGAGGCGCTGGCGCGCATTAATCCGCACGTTCATCTGGCGCCGCTCAATGCCTTACTGGACGAAGCGGCGCTGGCGGGGCAGATTGCCGGGCACGATCTGGTGCTCGACTGCACCGACAACGTCGCCATTCGTAACCAGCTCAACGCCGGCTGCTTCCGCCACCAAACCCCGCTGGTTTCCGGGGCGGCGATCCGTATGGAGGGGCAGATCAGCGTCTTCACGTATCAGGAGGGCGAACCCTGCTACCGCTGCCTGAGCCGCCTGTTTGGCGAAAACGCCCTCACCTGCGTCGAAGCCGGCGTGATGGCCCCGCTGGTGGGCACTATCGGTTCCCTGCAGGCGATGGAGGCCATTAAGCTGTTGACCGGCTACGGCACGCCCGCCAGCGGGAAAATCGTAATGTACGACGCCATGACCTGCCAGTTTCGTGAAATGAAGCTGATGCGCCACCCGCAGTGCGAGGTATGCGGTACGCGCTAACGTTCAGCCGCCGGCGAGGGTCGTCGCCGGTGAAGTTGTGACCTCTGCCGTTATTCTATCCCCTGGCGATTATCGCCATCCCGCTTGTTGATTTGCGTCAATATAACTTTCATTCGAAAGTGTTTTTATATTCATACGCAAACAAGAGGGTAAGCCATGATCTTCAATATCCAGCGCTATTCCACCCATGACGGCCCAGGGATCCGCACCGTCGTCTTCCTGAAAGGCTGCTCGCTGGGCTGCCGCTGGTGCCAGAACCCGGAGAGCCGCGCCCGCAACGAAGACCTGCTGTATGACCCGCGCCTGTGCCTGGCCGGCTGCGAGCTGTGCCAGCAGGCGGCGCCGACGGTTATCACCCGCACCCTCGAGGGTCTGATCATTCACCGGCAACACGTTAACGACAGCCATATCGCCACGCTGCGCGACTGCTGCCCCACCACCGCGCTCACGGTGTGCGGCGAGGAGAAGAGCGTCGAGGAGATCATGGCGACGGTGCTGCGCGACAAACCCTTTTACGATCGCAGCGGCGGCGGCATCACCCTTTCCGGCGGCGAACCCTTTATGAACCCGGCCCTGGCGCAGGCGCTGTTGGAGGCCAGCCATCAGGCGGGTATCCATACCGCTGTGGAAACCTGTCTGCACGTACCGTGGAAATACATTGAGCCGGCTTTACCCTTCATCGACCTGTTTCTCGCCGACCTGAAGCACGTCGACGAGGCCGTTTTCCGGCAGTGGACCGACGGCAGCGCCCGCCGGGTGCTGGACAACCTGCAGCGCCTGGCGCAGGCGGGGAAAAACATCATTATTCGCGTGCCGTTAATCCAGGGATTCAACGCCAGCGAAGCCGACATTACCGCCATCACTGATTTTGCCGCCGACCGCCTGGGGGTCAGCGAAATCCATTTCCTGCCCTACCACACGCTGGGAATGAATAAATACCAGTTACTCAGTCAGCCCTACACCGCACCGGACAAACCGCTGGATGCTCCCGAGCTGCTCGCCTTTGCGCAGGATTATGCGCGGAGCAAGGGGCTAACGGCGATCTTACGAGGATAACCCCTATGACTACCCTAAAACTCAACACCCTCAGCGCCCGTATCCAGGCCCATAAAATGGCGCTGGTGCATATCGTCAAGCCGCCGGTCTGTACCGAACGCGCCCGCCACTATACCGAGATGTATCAGCAGCATCTTGATAAGCCGATCCCGGTGCGCCGCGCCCTGGCCCTCGCTCACCACCTGGCAGAGCGCACCATCTGGATCAAGCACGATGAGCTGATCGTCGGCAACCAGGCCAGCGAAGTGCGCGCCGCGCCGATCTTCCCGGAATACACCGTCAGCTGGATCGAGAAAGAGATCGACGATCTCGCCGACCGCCCCGGCGCCGGCTTCGCGGTCAGCGAAGAGAACAAGCGCGTGCTGCACGAAGTGTGCCCGTGGTGGCGCGGCCAGACCGTGCAGGACCGCTGCTACGGCATGTTTACCGATGAGCAGAAAGCGCTCCTCGCCACCGGCATTATTAAGGCCGAGGGCAACATGACCTCCGGCGACGCCCACCTGGCGGTCAACTACCCGCTGCTGCTGGAGAAAGGACTGGACGGCATGCGCGCGAAAGTCGCCGAACGCCGGTCGCGCATCAACCTGACGGTGCTGGAAGACCTGCACGGCGAACAGTTCCTGAAAGCGATTGATATTGTGCTGGCGGCGGTCAGTGACCACAGCAAACGCTTTGCCGCGCTGGCGCGCGAGATGGCGACGGCAGAATCCCGTGACGCACGCCGCGATGAGCTGCTGGCGATTGCCGAAAACTGCGACATCATCGCCCATGAGCCGCCGAAGACCTTCTGGCAGGCGCTGCAGCTGTGCTACTTCATTCAGCTGATCCTGCAGATTGAATCCAATGGCCACTCGGTCTCCTTTGGCCGCATGGACCAGTACCTCTATCCGTACTACCGCCGCGACGTTGAGCTGCAGCAATCGTTGGATCGCGAACAGGCCATTGAGCTGCTGCACAGCTGCTGGCTGAAGCTGCTGGAGGTCAACAAGATCCGCTCCGGCTCCCACTCCAAGGCCTCAGCCGGCAGCCCGCTGTATCAGAACGTCACCATCGGCGGCCAGAACCTGGTGGACGGCCAGCCGCAGGACGCGGTCAACCCGCTGTCGTACGCCATTCTGGAATCCTGCGGTCGTCTGCGCTCGACCCAGCCGAACCTCAGCGTGCGCTACCACGCCGGAATGAGCAACGACTTCCTCGACGCCTGCGTCCAGGTGATCCGCTGCGGCTTCGGCATGCCGGCGTTTAATAACGACGAGATCGTGATCCCGGAATTTATCAAGCTGGGTATCGAGCCGCAGGATGCCTACGATTATGCGGCCATCGGCTGCATCGAAACCGCGGTCGGCGGTAAGTGGGGTTATCGCTGCACCGGCATGAGCTTTATCAACTTCGCGCGGGTGATGCTGGCGACGCTGGAAGGCGGCCGCGATGCCACCAGCGGCCAGGTGTTCCTGCCGCAGGAGCACGCCCTGTCGAAAGGCAACTTCACTAACTTCGACGAGGTGCTGGCCGACTGGGACCGCCAGATCCGCTACTACACCCGTAAGTCGATTGAGATTGAGTATGTGGTCGATACTATGCTGGAAGAGAACGTCCACGATATTCTCTGTTCGGCGCTGGTGGACGACTGCATCGAACGGGCGAAAAGCATTAAGCAGGGCGGCGCTAAGTATGACTGGGTGTCCGGCCTGCAGGTGGGCATCGCCAACCTCGGCAACAGCCTGGCGGCGGTGAAAAAGCTGGTCTTCGATCAGGGCGTTATCGGCCAGCAGGAACTGGCGAAGGCGCTGGCGGAAGATTTTGACGGCCTGACCCACGAGCAGCTGCGCCAGCGGTTGATCAACGGCGCGCCGAAGTACGGTAACGATGATGACAGCGTGGACGCGTTGCTGGCGCGGGCCTACCAGACCTATATCGACGAGCTGAAGCAGTATCACAACCCGCGCTATGGCCGCGGCCCGATCGGCGGCAACTATTACGCCGGCACGTCCTCTATCTCCGCCAACGTTCCGTTCGGCGCGCAGACCATGGCGACGCCGGATGGCCGTAAAGCGCACACCCCGCTGGCGGAAGGGGCCAGCCCGGCCTCCGGAACCGACCATCTGGGGCCGACGGCGGTCATCAGTTCGGTGGGTAAACTGCCCACCGGGGCGATCCTCGGCGGCGTGCTGCTAAACCAGAAGCTGAATCCGTCCACCCTGGAAAACGCGTCCGACAAGCAGAAGCTGATGGTGCTGCTGCGCACCTTCTTCGAGGTGCATAAAGGCTGGCATATCCAGTACAACATTGTCTCGCGCGACACGCTGCTGGAGGCGAAGAAACATCCTGATCAGTACCGCGATTTGGTGGTGCGCGTCGCCGGGTACTCGGCGTTCTTTACCGCTCTGTCGCCGGATACCCAGGACGATATTATCGCCCGTACCGAGCATACGCTGTAGCCCTTCAGGCCCGCTGGCGCGACGCTTAGCGGGCCTCCCCTGTCCTGCTGGCCGGGAAAGGCAAGGCCGCCTCCCGGCATTTTCTGAATGCGTGAACTTTCATTCGAAATAAATTTGTGCTCCCCATCACATTGTAATTAGAATGTTACTGGTCGAAGTTAAGCCAGGAGCATCCCCTTATGACCGTTAAAGTTATCGTCACCGATATGGACGGAACTTTTCTCAATGACGCCAAAACCTACGACCGCTCGCGGTTTCTGGCGCAATTCGCCCAGCTGCAGCAGCGCGGCATTGAATTCGTTGTCGCCAGCGGCAACCAGTACTATCAGCTGATCTCCTTCTTCCCGGAGATCCGCGAGCAGATCTCGTTCGTCGCCGAAAACGGCGCGCTGGTCTTTGAGCATGGTAAGCAGCTGTTCCACGGCGAACTGACCCGCCACGAATCGCAGGTGGTGATTGGCGAATTACTCAAAGATCCGCAGCTGAACTTCGTCGCCTGCGGCCTGCACAGCGCCTACGTGAGCGATAACGCCCCGGACGCCTTCGTCGACCTGATGTCAAAGCACTACCACCGTCTGCAGCGGGTAAGCGACTATCACGCCATCGACGATACGCTGTTCAAATTTTCTCTGAACCTGCCGGACAGCGAGATCCCGCAGCTGATCAATAAACTGCACGTCTCGCTCGACGGCATTATGAAGCCGGTCACCAGCGGCTTTGGCTTTGTCGATTTGATTATTCCCGGTCTGCATAAAGCCAACGGCATCAGCCGCCTGCTCAAGCGCTGGAACCTGTCGCCGCAGCAGTGCGTGGCCATCGGCGACAGCGGCAACGACGCCGAAATGCTGAAGCTGGTGAAATACGCTTTCGCCATGGGTAACGCCGCCGACAGCATCAAAGCTATCGCCGGATACGCGACCGACGATAATAATCATGACGGCGCGCTGAACGTCATTCAGGCCGTCCTCGATAACCGCGCTCCCTTCAACGCCTGACCGCTCTCCGGGGCTGCGAGCCCCGGCTTGTCCATTTTGTGCGCCGCAGCAAGATTTTAAACTTGCATTAACTCCATTTTAACTTAAATTAACGTTTGTAAGATTTAATACTTTCGAATGAAAGATACAGCGAGGTTATTATGGCTGCTCTCCCGACCCACGAAACACTCCCCGCCGACCACAAAGCGGCGATTCGCCAGATGAAGCAGGCGCTGCGGGCGCAAATCGGCGACGTCCAGGCGGTGTTCGATAAGCTCTCAGCGCGCATCAGCGAGCGCCTGCAGGAGATTGAGACGCTGAAAGCCGCAGGCCAGGAGGTCTGGCCAACCATTCCGTTCCGCGATATCGCCGAGGGAACCGTGAGCGATGCCCAGCGCGCGGCCATTAAGCGCCGGGGCTGCGCGGTGATCAAAGGCCACTTTCCGCGCGAACAGGCGCTGGCCTGGGATACCGCGATGCTGGAATATCTGGATCTGAACCATTTTGACGAGGTCTACAAAGGGCCAGGCGACAGCTTCTTCGGTACGCTTGAGGCTTCGCGGCCGGAAATCTATCCCATCTACTGGTCGCCCTCGCAAATGCAGGCCCGCCAGAGCGATGAAATGGCGGCGGCGCAGTCCTTCCTTAACCGCCTGTGGCGCTTTGAGCAGGACGGCAAGCGCTGGTTCGATCCGGACGTCAGCGTCATTTACCCCGACCGCATTCGCCGCCGTCCGCCGGGAACCACCTCGAAAGGGCTGGGCGCGCATACCGATTCCGGTGCGCTGGAGCGCTGGCTACTCCCCGCCTACCAGCAGGTCTTCGCCAACGTCTTTAACGGTCATGTCGACGCTTACGATCCGTGGGACGCCGCGCACCGTACTGAAGTGGAAGAGTACACTGTCGACAACACCACCAAGTGCTCGGTGTTCCGCACTTTCCAGGGCTGGACCGCGCTGTCGGATATGATCCCGGGTCAGGGACTGCTGCACGTGGTGCCAATCCCCGAGGCGATGGCCTATGTGCTGCTGCGTCCGCTGCTTGACGATGTGCCGGAGGATGAGCTGTGCGGCGTCGCGCCGGGCAGAGTGCTGCCGATCTCTGAGCAGTGGCACCCGCTGCTGATCAAAGCCCTCAGTTCGATCCCGGCGCTGAACGCTGGCGATTCCGTCTGGTGGCACTGCGACGTCATTCACTCGGTGGCGCCGGTGGAAAATCAGCAGGGCTGGGGCAATGTGATGTACATTCCGGCGGCGCCGATGTGCGAGAAGAACCTCGCCTACGCGCAGAAAGTGAAAATCGCTCTGGAAAAAGGGGCCTCGCCGGGTGATTTCCCGCGCGAGGACTATGAGGCCAGCTGGCAGGGGCGCTTCACCCTGGAGGATCTGAACATCCACGGCAAACGGGCGCTGGGTATCGCGGTTTAATCGTCATACAGCCCCTGCGGCTCCACGGCGGTATGGCCTTTGCCCGGCCGGATCCGCCGTACCGAATCGCGCACCACCAGCGTGCCGTGCAGCAGCAGCGAACCGTGCGGCGCCTCCGGGCGCAGCAGGCGCTGCTGCAGGAGGTGCACCGCCTCGCTGCCCAGCTCATCCCGCGGCACATGCACCGCGGTCAGCGGCACCTCCTGGATCGCCGCCAGATTAAACCCGTCGATGCTCATCACCGAGACATCCTGCGGCACCCGCAGGCCGCGCTTTTGCAATGCGCTGACCGTGCCGGCGGCCATAAAATCGCCGCCCACCAGGAAAGCGGTGGGCAACGGCCTGCCCTGTAAGCCATCAAGCCAGGTCCCCACCTGCTCTTCGGTCTCTCTGGCGCTAAAGTTGGCGATGCTGATGAGATCCCGGCTGGCGGTAAAGCGCAAATTGCGCGCGCGCCACGCCTCCTGGATCCCCCCCAGCCGCAGCTCCATGGTATAGCGGCGCAGGCACATGACGTTCATCACCACGCGATGCCCCATATCAAACAGATAGCGGGCGGCGCACAGGCCAATCAGACGATGATCGGGGGCAATGGACGGCAGCCGCATCCCTTCATCCCGACAGTTGATCAATACGCAGGGTTTGCCCAGGTCCGCCGCCAGGCCATGAATATGCGGATCGTCGATCCCCAGCAGCACCGCGGCCTGGGTCTCCGCTTCGTTCATGCGGGCAAGAAACAGATTGGCGTCGCTGTCGTTCTCGTCCAGCGCGCAGTAGCGCAGGCGCACTTCATGCGCCGCCAGCGCGTTATTGATGCTCTGGATCACCCGGTAGTAGAAGATATCCGACCGCTCATCGAAGGCGCGCTGTGGGGCAAACACCAGTAGATTATTGAGCAACAGACGTCCGGCGGCCAGTCCCTGCATGACCCCCAGCTCGCGGGCGCACTCCAGCACCGCTCGGCGCGCCTTGTCGCTGGTATTCGCCTTCCCGGCCAGGACGCGCGAAACGGTACTGGCCGACAGCCCGGTGCGGGCGGCGATTTCGGCGACGCGCAGCTTTTTATCCATTTTGTGATCCAGCTCCGATTGGAAAATGAAAGAATTTTCATAATCGCCAAAGCGCTACCTGTAAGCAAATGACAGCGCAAAATTTGAGATCCCGGTCATTTCATGGAAAAACTTGCATAAATAGCGCTTTGCCCGACGTTTTTTCTCCCTTAGCCTGAATTGGTCCAACATCTCCCATACTAGTTATACCAATGGTGTTGAGATAAAAAAATAGACTATTCAAATAGTTAACAACACTACGTGACCGCTCACGGATTGAGAACGTCACTTTCCCCCTACTAACGTCATGTGGAGTGTGCTATGAGTCAAGGCCTCAACAATGATATCGCGGTCAGCAAAACGCGCCGGGTGGTAAAAAACCTGCGCTGGTGGGTGCTGGTCCTGTTTTTACTTGGCGTCACCGTCAACTACATCACACGCAACTCGCTGGGGATTATCGCCCCGGAACTGAAAGCGACGCTCGGTATCACCACCGAACAATATTCCTGGATCGTCGGCGCGTTTCAGTTGGCTTACACGATTTTCCAACCGCTCTGTGGCTGGCTTATCGACGTCATCGGCCTGAAGCTCGGGTTTATGATCTGCGCCACCCTGTGGGCGCTGGCCTGCATCGCCCACGCCGGGGCCGGCAGCTGGCTGCACCTGGCTATATTGCGCTTCTTTATGGGCGGGGCCGAGGCGGCCGCCACCCCGGCCAACGCCAAGACCATCGGCGAGTGGTTCCCGAAGTCTGAACGGCCAATCGCCGCCGGCTGGGCTGGCGTCGGGTTCTCCATCGGCGCCATGCTCGCCCCGCCGATCATCTACTTCGCCCATGCCTCCTTCGGCTGGCAGGGGGCGTTTATGTTTACCGGCGCGCTGGCCCTGCTGTGGGTGGTGCTGTGGTGGGCCTTCTATCAGAACCCGGAAAAGCACCCCAATCTCAGCAAAAGCGAGCTCGAGTACATCAAGCAGGATAACGAAGCGCCGCCGGTGAAACAGCCCTTCTTTACCGCACTCAAAACCGTCTCGAAGAATAAACGTTTCTACGGGATCGCCATTCCCGCGTTTATGGCCGAGCCCGCCTGGGCGGTGCTGAGCTTCTGGGTACCGCTGTACCTGGCCAAAGAGCACGGCATGGATCTCAAGCAGATTGCCATGTTCGCCTGGCTACCGTTCCTCGCCGCCGACCTCGGCAGCGTGGTCAGCGGCTACCTCACCCGCCTGTACGTTCGCTGGTTCGGCTGTACGCGAGTCAACTCGGTGATCGCCAGCTCGGTGACCGGCGCGTTTCTGATGATCTCCCTGGCCCTCGTCGCTATCACCCGCGATCCCTATATCACCATCGTCCTGATCTCCATTGGCGGCTTCGGGCATCAGATCATCTCCTGCATGCTCAGCGCGCTGGTGGTGGAGTCGTTCGACAAGGGACAAATGGCGACGGTGAACGGTATGCGCGGATCCGCGGCGTGGATCGCCAGCTTCCTGTTCTCGTTATTAATCGGGGTGACCGCCGACAAAATTGGCTTCAACCCGCTGTTCATCGCCATGGGTTTCTTTGACCTGATTGGCGCCGTTTTCCTGGTGGCATTTATTGCTGAACGTCGCGCCAAGCGCGCCTGAGAGTGGATGTAAGATATGAAGACGTTGAAACACTGGAGTTTGCATCAACAGCTGGAGCATCACGTTGAACTGACGGTCGATGGCCAGCACACCCTGTGCCTGTACGTACTGGAAGAGAATCTATTCCGCGTGCTGCTGAAACGCCAGGGCCAGCTGGCGCTGGATCGCACCTGGAGCATCGCTCCGCAGCAGGATGTACCGTGGGAAGGCCGCGCCCGGGATGACCTCAGCGGTTTTAGTCTCCCGGCCTGGCAGCTGACCCAGGAGGGCGATACGCTGACCATCGCCACCCGCCAGCTGCGCGTCACCGTCCATCAGCCGCTGTGGCTGGAGTGGAGCTATCGCGACGATGCCGGGGAATGGCAGCAGCTTGCCAACGACCGCCCCACCAGCGCCTATCTGGCCAATGCCCACGGCGACGGCGTCGCCCACTATCTGAGCCGCCGCAAAGACGAGCGTTTCTATGGCCTGGGCGAAAAGGCCGGCGACCTGCAGCGCACCGGTAAGCGTTATGAAATGCGCAACCTTGATGCCATGGGCTACAACGCCGCCAGCACCGACCCGCTGTATAAACATATTCCGTTCACCATCACGCAACGCAGCGACGTTAGCTATGGCCTGTTTTACGACAACCTGAGCAGCTGCTGGCTGGATTTGGGTAACGAAATCGACAACTATCATACCGCCTATCGCCGCTGGCAGGCGGAAGCCGGCGATATCGATTACTACCTGTTCACCGGTAAACAGGTGCTGGATGTGACCAAGGCCTTCGTCCGTCTGACCGGTAAAACCCTGTTCGGGCCCAAATGGAGCCTCGGCTACAGCGGCTCGACCATGCACTATACCGACGCGCCGGATGCGCAAAATCAGCTGATGAACTTCATCCGCCTGTGCGATGAGCACGCTATTCCGTGCGATTCGTTCCAGCTCTCTTCCGGCTATACCTCGATCAACGGCAAGCGCTACGTCTTTAACTGGAACCACGACAAGGTGCCGCAGCCGAAAGTGATGAGCCAGTCGTTCCACGACGCCGGGCTGAAGCTGGCCGCTAATATCAAACCCTGCCTGCTGCAGGACCATCCGCGCTATGGCGAGGTGGCGGAGCGCGGTCTCTTCGTGCGCGATTCGCAAACCGACGCTCCGGAGCGCTCCAGCTTCTGGGACGATGAAGGATCGCATCTCGACTTTACCAATCCGCAAACCGTGGCCTGGTGGCAGGAAGGGGTCACCAGCCAGCTGCTGGAGATGGGCATTGATTCGACCTGGAACGATAATAACGAGTATGAGGTGTGGGACGGCGAAGCGCGCTGCTACGGCTTTGGCCGCGAAATCGCCATCAAGCATATTCGCCCGGTGATGCCGCTGCTGATGATGCGCGCCTCGATGGAGGCCCAGCAGCGCTTTGCGCCGCAAAAGCGCCCGTATCTCATCTCCCGCTCCGGCTGCGCCGGGATGCAGCGCTACGTCCAGACCTGGAGCGGCGATAACCGCACCAACTGGGATACGCTGCGCTATAACATCCGCATGGGGCTGGGCATGAGCCTTTCCGGGCTGTTTAACGTCGGCCACGACGTCGGCGGTTTCTCCGGCGATAAACCTGAGCCGGAGCTGTTCGTGCGCTGGGTACAAAACGGCGTGATGCACCCGCGCTTTACTATTCATTCGTGGAATGACGACCAGACGGTCAACGAAGCCTGGATGTATCCGGCCGTCACCCCGGCCATTCGTTCCGCTATTGAGCTGCGCTACCGCCTGCTGCCCTATCTGTACACCCTGCTGTGGCAGGCGCATGCCGACGACGAGCCGATGCTGCGCCCGACCTTCCTCGATCATCAGCACGACGCGCAGACCTTCGCCGAATGCGATGACTTCCTGCTGGGCCGCGATCTGCTGGTGGCCAGCGTGGTCGAGCCTGGCGCCCGCCAGCGTGAGGTGTGGCTGCCGGATAATCAGGCCGGATGGTACGATTTCTACAGCCACCAGTGGTTCGCCGGCGGCCAGTGGGTCACCCTCGACGCGCCGCTGGAAACGCTGCCGCTGCTGGTGCGCGCCGGGGCCGGACTGCCGCTCAGCGAGCGCATCCGTCATGTTGCTGCGCAACAGGACGATCGCCGCGAACTGCAGCTGTTCCCGCTGAAAGGCGTCGGGACCACTTCGGGTCTGCTGTTTGAGGATGACGGCGAAAGCTGGGGCTATAAACAGGGCGATGCGCTGTGGCTGGAGTGGGAAATGGCGTGCGACAGCAGCACTATCAACCTGAAGGTCAACGCCCGCGGCAATTATCGCCCGGCGTGGAAAGCGCTGAAGCTGTCATTACCGGCGGGAGAAAAACGCAAACTGCTGGTGAATGGCGTCGAAGGAACGGAGTGGAGGCTCTGAGCATATGCCGGGCGGCGGCTTACGCCTCGCCCGGCCTGGATTTAATAATGTTCCCGGATGGCGCTACGCTAATCCGGGCTACAAACAGGTGGCCTCAAAAACCCCGGTGGCGCTACCGCTTACCGGGGCTACAGCACTGTGCGGTTTGGTAGCCCGGGTAACGGACAGTTTCAGTAACCATGGGTACAAGATAGAGCTCTTAAGCTCACAATGGCACGGACCGTAGGCCCCGGATAAGGCGCAGCCGCCATCCGGCGCGAAAGTGGCTCTTTACACGCGGTTATTGCCCGGCGGCGCTACGCTTGCGCGGGCCTACAGATCACATGCCAGGCGTAACCCGGGTAAGGCGTAGCCGCAACCCGGGTTACGAAGCGGGATTACTCGATACCTTTGCTGCGCAGGTAGTCTTCGTAGTTGCCGCTGAAGTCGATCACCCGTTCCGGGGTAATCTCCAGCACGCGGGTGGCCAGCGAGCTGACGAACTCACGGTCGTGGGAGACGAAGATCAGGGTACCCTGATACATCTCCAGCGCCATGTTCAGCGATTCGATGGATTCCATATCCAGGTGGTTGGTCGGTTCATCCATTATCAGGATGTTTGGCTTCTGCATCATCAGCTTACCAAACAGCATGCGGCCCTTCTCACCACCGGACAATACTTTCGCCGGCTTCTTGATGTCATCCTGGCTAAACAGCAGTCGACCAAGGATACTGCGCACCGCCTGCTCGTCGTCGCCTTCCTGTTTCCACTGGCTCATCCACTCGAAGACCGTCAGGTCGTTTTCGAATTCGTACTCATGATCCTGCGCGTAGTAGCCGAGTTGCGCGTTTTCAGACCATTTCACGGTGCCGTTGTCCGGCTGCAGTTCACCCACCAGGGTTTTCAGCATCGTGGATTTACCCACGCCGTTGGCGCCCAGAATGGCAATCTTCTCGCCCACTTCCAGCAGCAGGTTGACGTTTTTGAACAGCGGACCGTCTTCAAAGCCTTTGGTGAGGGCTTCCACTTCCAGCGCGTTACGGAACAGTTTCTTGTCCTGCTCGAAGCGGATAAACGGGTTCTGACGGCTGGAGGCTTTAACCTCTTCCAGCTTGATTTTGTCAATCTGACGCGCGCGCGAGGTGGCCTGACGCGATTTAGAGGCGTTGGCGCTGAAGCGGCTAACGAAGGACTGCAGGTCGGCAATCTGCGCTTTTTTCTTGGCGTTGTCCGCCAGCAGACGTTCACGCGCCTGGGTGGCCGCCGTCATGTATTCATCGTAGTTGCCCGGATAGACGCGCAGCTCGCCGTAGTCCAGATCCGCCATGTGGGTGCAAACCATGTTCAGGAAGTGACGGTCGTGCGAGATGATAATCATGGTGCTGTCGCGGTCGTTCAGCGTCTGCTCCAGCCAGCGAATGGTGTCGATGTCCAGGTTGTTGGTCGGTTCATCGAGCAGCAGAATGTCCGGGTTAGAGAACAGCGCCTGCGCCAGCAGGACACGCAGCTTCCAGCCTGGGGCGACTTCGCTCATCGGGCCGTAATGCTGTTCAACCGGAATGCCCACGCCCAGCAGCAGTTCGCCCGCGCGCGCTTCAGCAGAGTAGCCATCCATTTCGCCATATTTCACTTCCAGGTCGGCCACTTTATAGCCATCTTCTTCGCTCATCTCGGCGAGCGAGTAGATGCGGTCGCGCTCCTGCTTCACTTCCCACAGCTCGCCGTGGCCCATGATGACCGTATCCAGCACGGTGAACGCTTCAAAGGCGAACTGATCCTGACGCAGCTTACCGATGCGCTCGTTCGGGTCGAGAGAAACGTTGCCCAGCGTCGGTTCGAGATCGCCGCCGAGGATCTTCATAAAGGTCGATTTACCGCTGCCGTTGGCGCCGATCAGACCATAACGGTTGCCGCCGCCAAATTTAACGGAGATATTTTCGAACAGCGGCTTACTGCCAAACTGCATGGTAACGTTGCTGGATACTAGCACGGGGATATCCTGAAAAAAGAGTATGAGGGGTGTGATACAGCAGACATTATGCCAGTAAATGACGCACTTTTCACGGTCTGCGGTAAATTCCGCCGCGGCGCTTGTGCTAAGGTCTTTGTCAGATGCGCCAGAGACCTGCGCGCAAACCGTTATTCTGTACGTGATGATGAGGAGTCCCATGACCACCAGCCAACCGCGACATCCGGCCTTTTTATCCCTGCAGGGCGGCATTAATTTTCGCGACCTGGGCGGCCAGCGCGCCGCCGACGGACGCCGGGTACGCAGCGGCAAGCTGCTACGCTCCGGTGCGCTAAACCGGCTAACGGCAGAGGATCTCGACCACCTGGATACCCTGCCGCTCAGCCGGGTGCTCGACTACCGCGACCCCGGTGAAGTACAGCGCACGCCGGACAAACTGAGCCCGCTCACCCACTATCTCAACGCGCCGGCCAATCCGCCGATCGGCGAGGTCAACGCGAAGGTCACCGAGCTGAATGCCGCCACCCTTAATGCGCTCAACGGCGAGCAGTTTATGCTGCAACTCTATCGCCAACTGCCGTTTAACAATCCGGCCTATCGCCAGCTCGCCGCATGGCTGACGACCCCTTTCGACGGCGCCTTGCTGCAACACTGCGCGGTCGGTAAAGATCGCACCGGCGTCGGCTGCGCGTTAACCCTGTTCGCCGTCGGATGCGACAGCGAGACGGTGATGGAGGAGTATCTCCTTACCCATGGCATGCTGACGCAGGTGGAGGCCTGGATGCTGGAGATGCTCGGCAACGACCTGACGCGCCAGGGGCGCCAGAGCCTGGCGGACATCCTGACGGTGAAAGAATCCTATCTCGCCGCCGCGCTGTCGGCCATTCAGCAGCGCTATGGCAATGTCGACGCCTGGCTGGCGGAAGAGTACCAGCTTACCACCCCGGTCCGCGCGGCGCTGCAGGCCCGGCTGCTGGAAGACTAACCCTCGTCGCCCCGAACGCCAGGGCGCGGCAGCCGAGGCGACAGGGAAAAAAATGTGATTTCGTACACATCTGATTTACCTGTTCAGCGGAATGCACATATAATGCGCTCCCATCTACTGTCTCAATCATTAACAAAGGCCTGTGTGGCGTTGATTTCGCACACGACATTAAAAACTATGAAATTATCTACACTCTTAGCGGCAGCCTTCGCCATCGTAGGCTTTTGCAATACAGCGTCTGCTGTCACCTATCCTTTGCCAACCGATGGCAGCCGTTTGGTTGGTCAGAACCAGGTCATCACCATTCCGGATGATAACAAGCAGCCGCTGGAATACTTCGCGGCGAAATATCAGATGGGGCTTTCCAACATGCTGGAAGCCAACCCGGGGGTGGATACCTATCTGCCGAAGGGCGGTAGCGTCCTGAACATCCCTCAGCAGCTGATCCTGCCGGATACCGTCCATGAAGGGATCATCATCAACAGCGCCGAAATGCGTCTGTACTACTACCCGAAAGGCACCAACACCGTGATTGTTCTGCCGATCGGTATCGGCCAGTTAGGCAAAGACACGCCAATCAACTGGACCACCAAAGTCGAACGTAAGAAGGCTGGCCCGACCTGGACGCCGACCGCCAAGATGCATGCGGAATACGCTGCCGCCGGCAACCCGCTGCCAGCCGTCGTACCGGCCGGTCCGGATAACCCGATGGGCCTGTACGCGCTGTATATCGGCCGTCTGTACGCCATCCACGGTACCAACGCTAACTTCGGCATCGGCCTGCGCGTGAGCCATGGCTGCGTACGTCTGCGCAACGATGACATCAAATTCCTGTTTGAGAACGTGCCGGTCGGCACCCGCGTGCAGTTTATCGATGAGCCGGTAAAAGCCACCACCGAGCCGGACGGCAGCCGTTACATCGAGGTTCACAACCCGCTGTCGACCACCGAAGCGCAGTTCCAGGGCGGCGAGATCGTGCCGATCACCCTGACTCAGCCGGTACAGGCGATCACCAGCCAGTCTGATGTCGATCAGAACGTGGTCGAGCAGGCTATCCAGAACCGCTCCGGTATGCCGGTGCGTCTGAACTAAGTTCTGCATGACAAGAAAAACGGCGGGCCTGATGCCCGCCGTTTTTTTTATCGGTGTTGTGCCGGGCTGCGGCTGACGCCTTGCCTGGCGACTGAACCTGACAACACCCTGGCCCTGCTAAGCGCTGCGCCAACCGGGGCCCCCGGTCTAGCCGTTATTCACCAGAATAATCCCGCCGTGGTCGTAGCGATAGTGGCAGTGGGCGTACTCCAGCGGCGTGCCGTCTTCCAGATAGATAACCTGCTCCACCTCCAGCACCGGATCGGTGGGCTCGCAGTGAAGATGCTGTTTATCCAGTTCATCCGGCTTCATCGCCCGCACCACGCGGTAAGATCCCATCAGCTTCAGCCCCAGCGTCTCCTGGATATAGCGAAACACCGAGCTTTCCAGATGGCTTTTATTGAGCCCCGGCACCA
This sequence comes from Klebsiella sp. TF21-TM, assembly GCF_019753495.1. Taxonomy (NCBI): domain Bacteria; kingdom Pseudomonadati; phylum Pseudomonadota; class Gammaproteobacteria; order Enterobacterales; family Enterobacteriaceae; genus Klebsiella; species Klebsiella sp. TF21-TM. The sequence goes on from NZ_JAIJYL010000036.1 coordinate 24,134, forward strand.
GCCCCACCGGCATGACCGTCAGATCCAGCGACACCGGTTCCCCGTTGAGCAAGCGCAGGCGAACAAAGTCATACACCGGGGCATCAGCGTCGATCAGCAGCGAACTCTGCTCCTTGTCAGTGGGAAAACGCACCTCAAAGCGCACCACTTCGCTTTGTACCTCGCCAAGATGCTCCCAGGTTTTGGTGGCGCCGAAATAGTCGCTGCCGGGCAGCTCCCACTGCGACAGCTGAAGGAAATTTTTCCGCACAAAGGTGCCCTGCCCTTTGCGGGTATAGATCAGCCCTTCGACGATTAACTGGCGCATCGCCTGCTGGATGGTCATCCGGCTGGTGCTGAACTCTGCCGCCAGCGCAAACTGGTCAGGTAACGGCGCGCTGGCAGGATACTGCTGGCTGATGATCCGTTTTTTTATTTCCCGCGCGATTTGCAGATACTTCGCCGTCATTCCCCGGTCCTTATACTTTCAGTGAGTGGCTGGCGGGCAGGATCCACGGCCTGACCGCCAGAACACCATTACATCACGTCGCCATTGCTGTGGATCACCTGCTTCAGCCACGCATAGCTCTTCTTCGGCACCCGCCGCAGATCCTTGAGGTCATGGTTCTCGCGATTGACGTAGACCACGCCGTAGCGCTTACGCATATCGCCCTGCGAGCTGAGGATGTCGATTAATCCCCAGCCGAGATAGCCGATCACCTGCGCCCCATCCTCAAACATGGCCGCTTTCATGGCGTTGATATGGTCGCGATGGTAGGCGATGCGGTAATCGTCGGCAACCGGATGTTCACCGTCCCACGACTCAATCACCCCGATGCCGTTTTCAATCGGGAAAACCGGCAGGCGCCAGTCGTTATAATAGCGGGTGATGATGGTCCGGAAGCCCAGCGGATCGATCTGCCAGTTCCATTCTGTCGCGTTCAGGAACGGGTTATCCTGATTGCCAAACAGCATATAGTTGTTGACCGCCGTTCCCGGCGGGATCGCGTCGCTGTTCAGCGTCCGGCTGGCGTAATAGCTGAACGCCAGATAATCGACCTTCACCGTCGCCATCAGCGCGAGATCCTCCGGACGATAGATATCATCGAACCCTTCTGTGGCGACAAAATGCATCACTTCCGGGCTGTAGCCCTCCCCGGCGTAAGCCCGCAGCAGGTTCTGGTTTAAAAACTCGTCCAGCTGCTGGGCGCACAGGATATCGCGTGGTTTGCAGGTCGCCGGATAAACCAGGGCGTGGGCCAGCATCCCGCCCATCAGACACTGCGGCTTCGTCTGATGCAGGTGATCTGTCAGATGGACGTGCGCCATCATCACATGATGCTGGATCAGGTACAGCTCGCGCAGGGTCTTCTCCCCCTGCAGGTAGCCGGAAATCAGAAACGCTTCCGGCGAATGTTACAGATTCTGTTCATTAAAGGTGAGCCAGTATTTCACCTTGTCGCCATAGCAGGCGATCATCTTCTGGCCATAGCGAATAAAGGCGTCCATCACCCGGCGGTCGGTAAATCCGTTGTAGCGCTCCGCCAGCGAGAGCGGCATATCGAAGTGGTACAGACAGATCATCGGCTCGATGCCGCGGGCGATCAGTTCATCAATAAACTGATGGTAGAAGGCGATACCCTCTTCATTGAACTCGCCGTCTCCCTCAGGGCACACCCGGCTCCAGGCGATCTGAAAACGGTAGCAGTTCATGCCCAGATCCTGCATCAGATCGAAATCTTCCCTAAAGCGATGATAGGAATCGGTCGCCACCTTCCAGTCGGAAGCGAATTCTGCCGGTTGCCGGATATCGTACACCGACATCCCCTTGCCGCCCTCGTTCCACGCCCCCTCCGTCTGCATGCTGGAGACGGAATTACCCCATAAGAAATCTGCCGGTAGTCTGTTGTTCATCCTGCGCCTCGATATATGACTAGTCATTTAAACTTCATGACTAGTCATATATCGAAAAGCGAACGGATGCGCAAAGCCAGGGATCGTTTTCTGTGAGCCGGGCAAAAAAAAGATCGCCCCGGAGGGCGATCCTGTCGAACGACGTGGAGGTCGGCAGACTGCTGCGGAAATCAGGCGCAGAGTTTGAAGAGCCAATAGCCGGTGAGGGCCGCCCACAGCAGCATGGGAATGGAGTAGAGATGGAAACGCCACCAGATCCGCCGATCGCCAGCCATGCGCAGGGCGATGATATTGGCCAGCGAGCCCGGCAGCAGACCAAAGCCCCCCACGTTAACCGCCCAGGCGAGCAGGATCGACGGTGGGACATAGTTGAGCAGCAGAATGGTCGAGGGCACATTGCTGATCACCTGCGACAGGCCGATGGCGGTCAGCCACAGTCCACCGCCGGAGAGCGTCCCGACCCCGCTCAGCACCTGGTGCAGCGCCGGAAGCTGGGTCAGCAGATGGACGTCGATAAACATCACCATAAACACCAGCAGCAGCGACCAGTCAACATGGACGATCACCGCCCGGGCCAGCGCCAGAAAGCCCAGCAGCACCAGCGCCAGTCCCCACAGCGCCTGATCCATCTCCAGCGCCGTCAGGAACACCAGATAGAGCCCCAGACAGCTCCAGACGAGCTTAGGCTGCCACGATGGCGCCATATCGCTGCTCTGGTAGGTAAGCCGCTTTGCCGGGAAACAGAACCAGCACAGCGCCAGCAGGGTCAGCATCATTGCCGCCGCCAGGGGCAGCATCTGGCCGATAAACCCAGGGAAAGAGAGACCGGAGCGTCCCCACAGCAAGATGTTCTGCGGGTTGCCGATCGGCGTCAGCAGCGACCCGGCGTTCACCGCCAGCGCTTCGAAAATAATCAGCCGGTTTACCGGGATGGCGCACCACTTCTTCAGGGTCAGGGTCAGGGGCACCACAATAAACAGCGCGACGTCGTTGGTGAGGAAGGTGGACAGCAGCGCCGCCGCCAGCACCATAAACATAGCCAGCTGACGCTCGGTGACAAAGCGGCGGGCCATTTTACGCCCCAGCACGTCAAAATAGCCGCTCAGTTCAATTCCCTTAGTCAACAGCATCAGGCCGCTGAGGGTGATGATGGTATGCCAGTCAATGGCCGCCGGCCAGCTTGCCGGGACAAACGGCACCATCACGCTGAGCACGCAGGCGATAATCAGCAGCAGATGGAGAAAACGATCGCGCAGCAGCGACTGGACGAAGGGAAGAGTCATGCTTCCTGAGATCCCTGTGTTTGGGTAAATTTCAGGAACATCGCCAGCGTCTCTTCGCTCACGTGATGCTCCATCCCTTCGGCATCACGACGGGCGATCTCCGGACTGACGCCGATCGCCAGCAGGAAGTTCTCCACGATTTGATGGCGCTCACGGCTCTCCTGGGCCAGCTTCTCACCCTCCGCGGTCAAGAATATGCCGCGCCACGGGATCTGTTCGATAAGGCCGACGCTGGCCAGCCGTTTGAGCATCTTGGCGACGGTGGGCTGCGAGACCCCCAGCCGGGCGGCCATATCCACCTGACGCGCCTCGCCCACCTCGCGGATGAGGTCGGAAATCAGTTCAACATAGTCGTCAATCAGCTCGCGCCGATGCGCTTCCCGCACCTGGCGGAACCCTTCAACGTGCTCTTCAACATTTACTAACTGCGTCACTTTTTTTGTTATTGGCTTACCTGCGCGACGGTTCATTGTGCTTCCTCATTCGTGTGACGCGTCAAGCATCATATAAAAAGATCCACATTGTAATGGATTGCGCCAAGAGCACAAAAATTTAACGTTTTAGCCATAGCTATAAAATATAGCCTGTGCTATATCTGTATATAATGCAAACATCCATCAGGGAGTGATGGAGCGAACAGGCAGGAGGAGAGCAGATGAACGAATTCAAGAGGTGCTTAAACGTGTTCAGCCATTCACCCTTTAAAGTACGCTTAATGCTGCTCGGTATGCTGTGCGAGATGATCAACGGTAAACCGCAGCAGGACAAACCCCATCGCTAAGGCGGCGTCGCGGTACGCCGCTTCATTTTTCCGTCATCATCTGCCGCTAAACTGACCGGTTTATCCCGTTTTCCCCACCTTTTTTTAAGTTTTGTAAGCGTCCTCGCAAAACAATCTGTTATGTCTGGTTGACCTTACCATTTACAAGCCCTATCTTTGCACAGCCCTGCCACATTCGCGGCTCGCAGAGACCCTCTTCACGCACTGTCCAGCAGGTTTTACCCCTTGAAGCCAGGGGATGCGCATGGCCTCTTTTTGATTGTTTACTATGAATGTCACCACCCTGAAAGATACGCTGGTCGCCCGCCGACTGGCACTGAACCCATGGACAGGATTCTACTTTTTACAATCGCTGTTGATTAACCTGGCGCTGGGCTATGAATTTAGCCTGCTCTATACCGTGGCATTTACCTGCGTGTTACATCTTCTGTGGCGTGCCTTTCCGCGCGTGCAGAAAGGAGTGGTCGGCGCTTATTCTCTGCTGGCGGCCCTCTACTACCCGTTTGGCCAGGCTTACGGCGCCCCCAACTTCAATACCTTGCTGGCGCTGCACGCCACCAACGTGGAAGAGTCCACGGAAATCCTCACCATCTTCCCGTGGTACAACTATCTGCTGGCGGTATTTATCTTCGCGCTGGGGATCATCGCGGTCCGCCGCAGGATCGTCGAGCAGACTCGCTGGGGAAAAATGGAGACCCTGGGCCTGCTGTTCAGCATCGGGATCTTCTTTCTTCAGCCGGTGCAAAATCTCGCCTGGGGCGGTGTATTCAAGGTGATCGATACTGGTTACCCGGCCTTCCGTTTTGTCAAAGACGTGGTGGTGAATAATAACGAGGTGCTGGACGAGCAGGCGCGGATGGCGCAGCTGGCCGGCATGAAAGATAGCTGGCACGTGCTGGCGGTGAAGCCGAAGTACCATCTCTATGTGGTGGTGATCGGTGAAAGCGCCCGCCGCGACGCCCTCGGCGCCTTCGGCGGCCACTGGGACAACACGCCGTTTGCCAGCTCGGTGAACGGGTATCTGTTTAACAACTACGTCGCCGCCAGCGGCTCGACGCAAAAATCCCTCGGCCTGACCCTTAACCGGGTGGTCGATGGCAAACCGCAGTTTCAGGATAACTTTGTCACCCTCGCCAACCGCGCCGGTTTCCAGACCTGGTGGTTCTCCAACCAGGGGCAGATCGGCGAGTACGACACCGCTATCGCCAGTATCGCCAAACGGGCGGATGAAGTGCAGTTCCTGAAAAACGGCGATTTCGAAGCCAATAAAAACACCCAGGACGAGCAGTTACTGAAGCTGACCGAGCAGGTGCTCTCCACCCAGCGTACCCAGCCGCAGCTGATTGTTCTGCATCTGATGGGCTCGCACCCGCAGGCCTGCGACCGGACCAAAGGCAAATATACGGTTTTCGTCCAGTCGAAAGAGACCTCCTGCTATCTCTACAGCATGACGCAAACCGATACCCTGCTGGCTAAGCTCTACAGCCAGTTGCAAAATTCCGGCGACACCTTTTCCCTGACCTACTTTTCCGATCATGGTCTGGCGTTCAAGGAGCGAGGCAAAGAGGTGCAGTATCTGGCGCACGACGATAAGTTCCAGCAGAACTTCCAGGTGCCGTTTATGGTGCTCTCCAGCGATGACAAAGCGCATAAAGTCATTAAGGCGCAGCGCTCGGCAAATGATTTCCTCAGCTTCTTCTCGCAATGGACCGGCATCAAGGCGGCGGAAATCGCCCCGCGCTATCGGTTTATCTCTGAGCAGAAGGCCGGCCCGGTGTATATCACCAACTTCCAGCTGCAGAGGGTGGACTATTCACACCTCGGCAGCGATGAGTTCACCATCAACTAAAACGACGCGGTCAGCGCCGGCCAACCGGCCGGGCTGGCGGTCAGCAGGCAAAAAAAATCCGCCCCAGGAGGCGGATTTTTTATATCACCGGAGTGATTAGAAGCGGTAACCCACGCCAGCGATCCAGGTGCCGACGTCAACGTTACGAATACGAGACTGCTCGTAGGAGAAGTCCAGAGCAACGTTTTCGATCGGGTTGAACTGCAGACCAGCACCGTAGGAGAAACCGTAGTCGCTCATATCGGATTTATTAGGGAAGTTGTTGTTCTGGAATTTACCGTAACCAACACCCACTACGCCGTAGATGCTTGCCCAGTCGTTCAGACGGTAAGCCGGACCAGCGGTGATGCCGTAGTACTGACCTTTGTTGTAAGTACCGTTGCTGTTATTATCCTTTTCGGTGTAGGTGAAGGAACCGATAACGCCCAGCGGGTTGTTATCTTGCTCGTAACGGTATTTCAGGTTGAAACCGCCAGCTTTGTTCGCTTTACCCTGCATGTCGCTCTGCGCGTAACCGCCGGTTACGGTAGAAGTTGCAGCAAATGCAGTGGTACCTACGGATGCAGCCAGAACAACGGCCAGTGCTGAAAGACGTGCAATTTTATTCATAACCACCTCAAATGTGTTTCTAATAAGTCCTAAGCCTTAAATATATCAAAAACTTTTGGGAAACTCTTTGGAGTTTACATTGTCTAACATACTTTTTCATGTAACCAAAAGTTTCCATATTTCTATAACAATATGGAAAACAAGAGTTTTTGGCGTTAACTTACAGTTTAACGCTCATTAAGAAATTCGCAAGCATCCAGATTAATCCTAATCACCTGGTGAATTTCTCAGCAACTTTCGCCATTGTACTGTTTTTGCCCCTGTTTTTTTCAACATTAGCTCAACCGCCAGCAGCTAATTCCAGTACACTGGAACTTTTACCCCTTTTGACAAAAATTGACAGGAGAAAGGATGCCCGGTCCATCCCGAAAAGCGGCGGCATGGTTGCCGATAGTGGTGATTTTAATCGCTATGACCTCGATTCAGAGCGGCGCATCGCTCGCCAAATCGCTGTTCCCGGTGGTCGGCGCCCCGGGAGTTACCGCCCTGCGCCTGGCGCTCGGGACGCTGATCCTGGTGGTGGTGTTCAAGCCCTGGCGGCTACGTTTCTCTCCGGCGCAGCGCGTGCCGCTGCTGCTGTACGGCCTGGCGCTCGGGGCGATGAACTATCTGTTTTATTTATCCCTGCAGCGTATTCCGCTCGGCGTGGCGGTGGCCCTCGAGTTTACCGGCCCGCTGGCGGTGGCGCTTTTCGGCTCGCGCCGCCCGCTGGATTTTGTCTGGGTGGCGCTGGCGATCCTCGGGCTGTGGTATCTCCTGCCGCTGGGGCAGAACGTGGCGCAGGTGGATTTAACCGGCGCGCTGTTCGCTCTCGGCGCCGGGGCCTGTTGGGCGGTCTATATTCTGACCGGCCAGCGCGCGGGTGAGGAGCATGGTCCAGCCACAGTGGCGATGGGGTCGCTTATCGCCTCGCTGGTCTTTGTCCCATTAGGTATGGCGCAAGCCACCGATACGCTGTGGCAATGGTCGCTGCTGCCCCTGGGGCTGGGGATTGCCATTCTCTCCACCGCACTCCCCTACTCTCTGGAGATGATGGCCCTGACGCGCCTGCCGACGCGCACCTTCGGTACGCTGATGAGCCTCGAGCCGGCGCTAGCCGCCCTGTCCGGTATGATCTTCCTTGGCGAAACCCTGAACCTCTCCCAGACCCTGGCGCTGGGCGCCATTATCATCGCCTCAATGGGCGCCACGCTGACCATGCAGCGGCAGAGCAAAATCAAGCAAGTCGATATCAATTAACATTCTGTTACGGCGGCGGCCCGCGCCAGTTGCGGGCCTGCCAGCCTTCGCTAACCTTCTGATTGGACTTGTTTTTTCAAATAACCAACCACTTTGCGCTATCGGAGTGATATGGCCTGCCGATGCCTCATACTTTAAAACCCTTGCTATACTTAGTCCCGAAGTTACCTGGGACAACGCTCCACATCATTCAGTTTTGAAGTGTGACGAGCATCAATATCAAGAGGATATGAAACGATGAGTACCGCTAAACTGGTTAAATCAAAAGCATCTAATCTGGTCTATACCCGCAACGATGTCGCTGACAGCGAAAAGAAAGCGACCATTGAGCTGTTGAATCGCCAGGTGATCCAGTTCATTGACCTGTCCCTTATCACCAAGCAGGCACACTGGAATATGCGCGGTGCGAACTTTATCGCCGTGCACGAAATGCTGGACGGTTTCCGTACTGCGCTCACTGAGCATCTGGATACCATGGCGGAGCGCGCCGTGCAGCTGGGCGGCGTCGCCCTGGGCACCACTCAGGTGATCAACAGCAAAACCCCGCTGCAGAGCTACCCACTGGATATCCATCATGTTCAGGATCACCTGAAAGCGCTGGCTGACCGCTACGCGGTAGTGGCTAACGATGTGCGCAAAGCGATCGGCGAAGCTAAAGACGAAGATACCGCAGATATCTTCACCGCCGCTTCCCGCGACCTGGATAAATTCCTGTGGTTTATTGAAGCGAATATCGAGTAAGGCTTTGCCGTCGGCCGCAGCGCGGTCGACGGCGCCTTTGCTTTTCCCACCCAGCCCTTGTTGTTTTTCCCTCCTCCGTTTTCCCTCACCCGTTGGCCTTGCACCATTTCAGGGCGTCAAATTGATGAAAATGCGCACAAAAGTAAAACAATTGTAATAATCACCTCACACAATCGTTACGGCGAGATTGTTTTCCCATCAGGGTTTGCGCTAAAAATGGGCTCGTTATTCAGCGACCTCAGGATGCACCAAAATAACGCCCCGTTATGGTGCACTCTTTACCTGAAACGATCGATATTGTGCAACGGCTACCGCTTCGTTTGTTGAAAAACAACAGCTTGTAAAAGTGGCACGATTTTTTCATTAGGCTAGTCGTTCTCGCAGGGGATCGTCCCGTGGATATAAAAGGAAATGCTATGAAGTCTGTATTTAAAGTTTCACTGGCTGCACTGCCCCTGGCTTTTGCGGTTTCTTCCCATGCCGCCAATAAGACCCTGGTTGTCGCCACCGATACGGCGTTCGTCCCGTTCGAATTTAAGCAAGGCGATAAGTATGTGGGTTTTGACGTTGACCTGTGGGCGGCCATCGCCAAAGAGCTGAAGCTCGACTACACCCTGAAGCCAATGGACTTCAGCGGCATTATCCCGGCGCTGCAAACCAAAAATATCGATCTGGCGCTGGCGGGGATCACCATTACCGACGAGCGTAAAAAAGCCATCGACTTCTCTGACGGCTACTACAAGAGCGGCCTGCTGGTGATGGTCAACGCCAATAATAACGACATCAAAGATGTGAAAGATCTGAACGGCAAAGTGGTCGCGGTGAAGAGCGGCACCGGCTCCGTTGACTACGCGAAAGCCAATATCAAAACCAAAGATCTGCGTCAGTTCCCGAACATCGATAACGCCTACATGGAGCTGGGTACCGGCCGCGCGGATGCGGTCCTGCACGATACGCCGAACATCCTCTACTTCATCAAAACCGCGGGCAACGGCAAATTCAAAGCGGTAGGTGAATCACTGGAAGCGCAAAACTACGGTATCGCCTTCCCGAAAGGCAGCGACGAGCTGCGTGAGAAAGTGAACGGTGCGCTGAAAACGCTGCGCGAGAACGGCACCTACAACGAAATTTATAAAAAATGGTTCGGCACTGAACCAAAATAATAAAAACGTACATCGCCGGGCGCAGTCCCGGCGACTTCACAACGGTCTTCCGGCACAGACGTTGCGGGAGACAGTATTTTGGCGGAGGCTTTCCTCTGCTCTCGACACGGTAACAGGAACGTATTATGCAGTTTGACTGGAGTGCCATCTGGCCTGCCATTCCGATTTTGTTGGAAGGCGCCAAAATGACGCTGTGGATTTCCGTCCTCGGCCTGGCCGGCGGCCTGATCATCGGTCTGGTGGCCGGTTTCGCCCGCTGCTTCGGCGGCTGGATCGCCAACCACATCGCGCTGGTGTTTATTGAAATCATTCGCGGCACCCCGATTGTGGTGCAGGTTATGTTCATCTACTTTGCGCTGCCGATGGCCTTTAGCGATCTGCGCATTGACCCCTTCTCCGCGGCGGTAGTGACCATCATGATTAACTCGGGCGCCTATATCGCGGAAATTACCCGCGGCGCGGTGCTCTCCATTCATAAAGGCTTCCGCGAAGCGGGCCTGGCGCTGGGCCTGTCGCGTCGCGAAACCATTCGCCACGTGATCCTGCCGCTGGCGCTGCGCCGCATGCTGCCGCCGCTGGGCAACCAGTGGATCATCAGCATCAAGGACACCTCGCTGTTCATCGTCATCGGCGTCGCCGAACTGACCCGTCAGGGACAGGAGATCATCGCCGGCAACTTCCGCGCGCTGGAAATCTGGAGCGCCGTTGCCGTGATCTACCTGATCATCACCCTGGTCCTGAGCTTTATTCTGCGTCGTCTTGAAAGAAGGATGAAAATCCTGTGATTGAATTTAAAAACGTCTCCAAGCACTTTGGCCCGACCCAGGTGCTGCACGATATCTCTCTGAAAATCAATCAGGGTGAAGTGGTGGTCATTATCGGCCCGTCCGGCTCCGGTAAATCGACGATGCTGCGCTGCATCAATAAACTGGAAGAGATCACCAGCGGCGATCTGATTGTCGATGGCCTGAAGGTCAACGATCCGAAGGTGGACGAACGTCTGATTCGTCAGGAAGCCGGGATGGTGTTCCAGCAGTTTTACCTGTTCCCGCACCTCACGGCGCTGGAAAACGTGATGTTTGGCCCGCTGCGGGTACGCGGCGCCAGCAAGCAGGCGGCGGAGAAGCTGGCGAAAGATCTGCTGGCGAAAGTCGGTCTGGCAGAGCGCGCGCATCACTATCCGTCTGAACTCTCCGGCGGCCAGCAGCAGCGTGTGGCCATCGCCCGCGCGCTGGCGGTGAAGCCGAAGATGATGCTGTTTGATGAGCCCACCTCCGCGCTCGACCCGGAACTGCGTCATGAAGTGCTCAAGGTGATGCAGGATCTGGCGGAAGAGGGCATGACGATGGTGATTGTGACCCACGAAATCGGCTTTGCCGAAAAAGTGGCCTCGCGACTGATCTTTATCGACAAGGGACGAATTGCCGAAGACGGCAACCCACAGGAGCTGGTGAACAACCCGCCAAGCCCGCGTCTGCGGGAATTCCTGCAGCACGTCGCCTGACCCACAACGGGTCTCTCCCTCGCGGAGAGGGACGCGTTCCAAATTTCTTTTTCCTTCCCCTTCCCCCTCCTCGTTTTTTATTTTCCGTTTTACTTTGTAAGGAGGTGGGCACAGCATGG
>NZ_JAIJYL010000037.1:0-34284 GCF_019753495.1 Klebsiella sp. TF21-TM
AACATCAAAATGGTTGTTACCCTGATCCACCCGATCGCGATGGACGATGGTCTGCGTTTCGCAATCCGTGAAGGCGGTCGTACCGTTGGCGCGGGCGTGGTTGCTAAAGTTCTCGGCTAATCGCTGATAACATTTGACGCAATGCGCAATAAAAGGGCATCATTTGATGCCCTTTTTGCACGCTTTCACACCAGAACCTGGCTCATCAGTGATTTTATTTGTCATAATCATTGCTGAGACAGGCTCTGAAGAGGGCGTTTATACACCAAACCATTCGAGCGGTAGTGCGACGGCAAATCAGTATCCTTCTTTGCAACAGCAGGGCAGGGGCGACAGAACCGTCAGCGTTGAAGCAATTTGAATAGTTAAGTGTATAATCCGAAACTTAATTTCGGTTTGGATCGCCTCGCCCCCGCGGGGTGAAATTGTTTGTAGAATACTTCTGACAGGTTGGTTTATGAGTGCGAATACCGAAGCTCAAGGGAGCGGGCGCGGCCTGGAAGCGATGAAGTGGATTATCGTTGCCGTGCTGCTGATCGTGGCGATCGTGGGCAACTTCCTTTATCGCGACATTATGCTGGCGGTGCGTGCGCTGGCCGTGGTTATTCTTATTGCTGCTGCCGGTGGCGTCGCGCTGTTGACGACGAAAGGTAAGGCGACCGTTGCTTTTGCTCGCGAAGCGAGAACCGAAGTTCGTAAAGTGATTTGGCCGACTCGCCAGGAAACGCTGCATACTACGCTGATTGTTGCTGCCGTGACTGCAGTAATGTCACTGATCCTGTGGGGACTGGATGGTATTCTGGTTCGCCTGGTCTCCTTTATCACTGGCCTGAGGTTCTGAGATGTCTGAAGCTCCTAAAAAGCGCTGGTACGTCGTTCAGGCGTTTTCCGGTTTTGAAGGTCGCGTAGCCACGTCGCTGCGTGAACATATCAAATTACACAACATGGAAGAGTTATTTGGCGAAGTCATGGTCCCGACCGAAGAAGTGGTTGAGATCCGTGGCGGCCAGCGTCGCAAAAGCGAACGTAAATTCTTCCCGGGCTACGTTCTGGTCCAGATGGTCATGAACGACGCAAGCTGGCACCTGGTGCGCAGCGTACCGCGCGTGATGGGCTTCATCGGCGGTACCTCTGACCGTCCGGCGCCGATCAGCGACAAAGAAGTCGACGCCATCATGAATCGTCTGCAGCAGGTTGGCGATAAGCCGCGTCCGAAAACGCTGTTTGAACCAGGTGAAATGGTTCGCGTTAACGACGGTCCGTTCGCTGACTTTAACGGCGTGGTGGAAGAAGTGGACTATGAGAAGTCCCGCCTGAAAGTTTCCGTTTCTATCTTCGGTCGTGCGACCCCGGTAGAACTGGACTTCAGCCAGGTTGAGAAGGCGTAAGCCGGCGATCAAAAAAGCAGCGATTTAATCGTTGCATAGGGCGCGAAATTGGCATACAATTTCGCGCCTTTTGTTTTTATGGGCCCGGCCCGTAAAACGATGTTTAATCACGGGGAGCTTCTCTGAAGCGTTAATACCCAATTTGAGGATTTAAGAATGGCTAAGAAAGTCCAAGCCTACGTCAAGCTGCAGGTTGCAGCTGGTATGGCGAACCCGAGCCCGCCGGTCGGCCCAGCACTGGGTCAGCAGGGCGTGAACATCATGGAATTCTGCAAAGCGTTCAACGCCAAAACTGATTCCCTGGAGAAAGGTCTGCCGATCCCGGTTGTTATCACCGTTTACGCTGACCGTTCCTTTACCTTTGTTACCAAGACTCCGCCGGCTGCTGTTCTGCTGAAGAAAGCTGCAGGCATCAAGTCTGGTTCCGGTAAGCCGAACAAAGATAAAGTGGGTAAAATCTCCCGCGCTCAGCTGCAGGAAATCGCGCAGACCAAAGCTGCCGACATGACTGGTGCCGACATTGAAGCGATGACTCGCTCCATCGAAGGTACTGCACGTTCCATGGGCCTGGTAGTGGAGGACTAAGAAATGGCTAAACTGACCAAGCGCATGCGCGTGATCCGTGAGAAAGTTGATGCAACTAAACAGTACGACATCAACGAAGCCATCGCTCTGCTGAAAGAGCTGGCCACCGCTAAATTTACCGAAAGCGTAGACGTTGCCGTTAACCTCGGCATCGACGCGCGTAAATCTGACCAGAACGTCCGTGGCGCAACTGTACTGCCGCACGGTACTGGCCGTTCCGTTCGCGTAGCCGTATTTACCCAGGGCGCAAACGCTGAAGCTGCTAAAGCTGCAGGCGCTGAGCTGGTAGGTATGGAAGATCTGGCTGAGCAGATCAAAAAAGGCGAAATGAACTTTGACGTTGTTATTGCTTCCCCGGATGCAATGCGCGTTGTTGGCCAGCTGGGTCAGGTTCTGGGTCCGCGTGGCCTGATGCCGAACCCGAAAGTGGGTACCGTAACTCCGAACGTTGCTGAAGCGGTTAAAAACGCGAAAGCAGGTCAGGTTCGTTACCGTAACGACAAAAACGGCATCATCCACACCACCATCGGTAAAGTGGACTTTGATGCTGACAAACTGAAAGAAAACCTGGAAGCTCTGCTGGTTGCGCTGAAAAAAGCAAAACCGACTCAGGCGAAAGGCGTGTACATCAAGAAAGTTAGCATCTCCACCACCATGGGTGCAGGTGTTGCAGTAGATCAGGCTGGCCTGAACGCTTCTGCAAACTAATGCCTTTACGTGGGCGGCGAATTTGTCTACAATCTTCGCCCACGTTTGCTAACGATGGTTAGCAGGTAACCGAATTGTTCGTTGGAGCCTGGCCTATCCAGGCCTCCGTCGAAGACCGCAGGTGTTTCGCAAGAAACTTAATCCCCTGCGTAGACGGTGACAGAACGCTAAGATTATTTTTGGATATTCTGGCTTGTTTCTGCTCACCGTATTTAGACGCTCTTTTCGTTGAATTGAGTGAAGTGAGTTCCAGAGCATAGGCTCTGGCAAACATCCAGGAGCAAAGCTAATGGCTTTAAATCTTCAAGACAAACAAGCGATTGTTGCTGAAGTCAGCGAAGTAGCCAAAGGCGCGCTGTCTGCAGTAGTTGCGGATTCCCGTGGCGTAACTGTAGATAAAATGACTGAACTGCGTAAAGCAGGTCGTGAAGCTGGCGTATACATGCGTGTTGTTCGTAACACCCTGCTGCGCCGCGTCGTTGAAGGTACTCAGTTCGAGTGCCTGAAAGACACGTTTGTTGGTCCGACCCTGATTGCATACTCTATGGAACACCCGGGCGCTGCTGCTCGTCTGTTCAAAGAGTTCGCGAAAGCGAATGCAAAATTTGAGGTCAAAGCCGCTGCCTTTGAAGGTGAGCTGATCCCGGCGTCGCAGATCGACCGCCTGGCAACTCTGCCGACCTACGAAGAAGCAATTGCACGCCTGATGGCAACCATGAAAGAAGCTTCGGCTGGCAAACTGGTTCGTACTCTGGCTGCTGTACGCGATGCGAAAGAAGCTGCTTAATCGCAGTTATCATTGTAAAGCATTCGCTTACGTATAAACTTATTCTGATATTCAGGAACAATTTAAATGTCTATCACTAAAGATCAAATCATTGAAGCAGTATCCGCTATGTCCGTAATGGACGTTGTTGAGCTGATCTCTGCAATGGAAGAAAAATTCGGTGTTTCCGCTGCTGCTGCTGTAGCTGTAGCTGCTGGCCCGGTTGAAGCTGCTGAAGAAAAAACTGAATTCGACGTAATTCTGAAAGCTGCTGGCGCTAACAAAGTTGCTGTTATCAAAGCAGTACGTGGCGCGACTGGCCTGGGTCTGAAAGAAGCTAAAGACCTGGTAGAATCTGCTCCGGCTGCACTGAAAGAAGGCATCAGCAAAGACGACGCTGAAGCTCTGAAAAAATCTCTGGAAGAAGCTGGCGCTGAAGTTGAAGTTAAATAAGCCAACCCTTCCGGTTGCAGCCTGAGAAATCAGGCTGAGGCTGGTGACTTTTTGGTCACCAGCCTTTTTGCGCTGTAAGGCGCCAGTAGCGTTTCACGCTGTTTGACTACTGGTTTGCCTCTCAATGCTTGTTTCTATCGACGACTTAATATACTGCGACAGGTTAGGGTTCCTGGGCTGTGTAAATCGCAATGAAATGGTTTAAGCGTGATAGCAACAGGCATTGCGGAAAGTGTTCCATTTTCCGGTCAACAAAATAGTGTTGCATAAAAAACTGCCCTCTGCGGGCAGATGGGTCGACTTGTCAGCGAGCTGAGGAACCCTATGGTTTACTCCTATACCGAGAAAAAACGTATTCGTAAGGATTTTGGTAAACGTCCACAAGTTCTGGATGTGCCATATCTCCTTTCTATCCAGCTTGACTCGTTCCAGAAGTTTATCGAGCAAGATCCTGAAGGGCAGTACGGTCTGGAAGCTGCTTTCCGTTCCGTGTTCCCGATTCAGAGCTACAGCGGTAATTCCGAGCTGCAATACGTCAGCTACCGTCTGGGCGAACCGGTTTTTGACGTTAAAGAATGTCAGATCCGTGGCGTGACTTACTCTGCACCGCTGCGCGTAAAACTGCGTCTGGTGATCTACGAGCGCGAAGCGCCGGAAGGCACCGTCAAAGACATTAAAGAACAAGAAGTCTACATGGGCGAAATCCCGCTCATGACCGACAACGGTACCTTCGTCATCAACGGTACCGAGCGTGTTATCGTTTCTCAGCTGCACCGTAGCCCGGGCGTCTTCTTTGACAGTGACAAAGGTAAGACTCACTCATCCGGTAAGGTTCTGTATAACGCACGTATCATCCCTTACCGCGGTTCCTGGCTGGACTTCGAATTCGACCCGAAAGACAACCTGTTCGTTCGTATCGACCGTCGTCGTAAGCTGCCGGCTACCATCATCCTGCGCGCGCTGAATTATACCACTGAGCAGATCCTTGACCTGTTCTTCGAAAAAGTGGTCTTTGAAATTCGCGACAACAAGCTGCAGATGGAGCTGATTCCGGAGCGTCTGCGCGGTGAAACCGCCTCCTTCGATATCGAAGCCAACGGCAAAGTGTACGTTGAGAAAGGCCGTCGCATCACGGCTCGCCATATCCGTCAGCTGGAAAAAGACGATATCAAGCATATCGAAGTGCCGGTTGAATATATCGCGGGCAAAGTGGCGGCTAAAGACTATATCGATGAAGCGACTGGCGAACTGATCTGCCCGGCGAACATGGAGCTGAGCCTGGATCTGCTGGCTAAGCTGAGCCAGTCTGGCCACAAGCGCATCGAAACGCTGTTTACCAACGATCTGGACCACGGTCCATACATCTCTGAAACGGTACGCGTCGACCCGACTAACGATCGTCTGAGCGCGCTGGTAGAAATCTACCGCATGATGCGCCCTGGCGAGCCGCCGACTCGTGAAGCCGCTGAAAGCCTGTTTGAGAACCTGTTCTTCTCCGAAGACCGCTACGATCTGTCCGCGGTTGGTCGTATGAAGTTCAACCGTTCTCTGCTGCGCGACGAAATCGAAGGTTCCGGTATCCTGAGCAAAGACGACATCATCGAAGTGATGAAGAAGCTCATCGATATCCGTAACGGTAAAGGCGAAGTGGACGATATCGACCACCTCGGCAACCGTCGTATCCGTTCCGTTGGCGAAATGGCGGAAAACCAGTTCCGCGTTGGCCTGGTACGTGTAGAACGTGCGGTGAAAGAGCGTCTGTCTCTGGGCGATCTGGATACCCTGATGCCTCAGGATATGATCAACGCCAAGCCGATTTCCGCAGCAGTGAAAGAGTTCTTTGGTTCCAGCCAGTTGTCTCAGTTTATGGACCAGAACAACCCGCTGTCTGAGATCACGCACAAACGTCGTATCTCCGCACTCGGCCCAGGCGGTCTGACCCGTGAGCGCGCAGGCTTCGAAGTTCGAGACGTACACCCGACTCACTACGGTCGCGTATGTCCAATCGAAACGCCTGAAGGTCCGAACATCGGTCTGATCAACTCCCTGTCCGTATACGCGCAGACCAACGAATATGGCTTCCTCGAGACGCCGTATCGTAAAGTGACCGACGGTGTGGTTACCGACGAAATTCACTACCTGTCTGCTATCGAAGAAGGCAACTACGTTATCGCTCAGGCGAACTCCAACCTGGATGAAAACGGCCACTTCGTAGAAGATCTGGTGACCTGCCGTAGCAAAGGCGAATCCAGCTTGTTCAGCCGCGACCAGGTTGACTACATGGACGTATCCACCCAGCAGGTGGTATCCGTCGGTGCGTCCCTGATCCCGTTCCTGGAACACGATGACGCCAACCGTGCATTGATGGGTGCGAACATGCAACGTCAGGCCGTTCCGACTCTGCGCGCTGATAAGCCGCTGGTTGGTACCGGTATGGAACGTGCTGTAGCCGTCGACTCCGGCGTTACTGCCGTTGCTAAGCGCGGCGGTACCGTTCAGTACGTGGATGCTTCCCGTATCGTTATCAAAGTTAACGAAGACGAGATGTACCCGGGCGAAGCGGGTATCGACATCTATAACCTGACCAAATACACCCGTTCTAACCAGAACACCTGCATCAACCAGATGCCTTGCGTGTCCCTGGGCGAACCTATCGAGCGCGGCGACGTGCTGGCCGACGGCCCGTCCACCGACCTCGGTGAGCTGGCGCTGGGTCAGAACATGCGCGTCGCGTTCATGCCGTGGAACGGCTACAACTTCGAAGACTCCATCCTCGTTTCCGAGCGTGTTGTCCAGGAAGACCGTTTCACCACTATCCACATTCAGGAACTGGCGTGCGTGTCCCGTGACACCAAGCTGGGGCCGGAAGAGATCACCGCTGACATCCCGAACGTGGGTGAAGCTGCGCTCTCCAAACTGGATGAATCCGGTATCGTTTATATCGGTGCGGAAGTGACCGGCGGCGACATTCTGGTTGGTAAGGTTACGCCGAAAGGTGAAACCCAGCTGACGCCGGAAGAGAAACTGCTGCGTGCGATCTTCGGTGAGAAAGCGTCTGACGTTAAAGACTCTTCTCTGCGCGTACCGAACGGTGTCTCTGGTACCGTTATCGACGTTCAGGTCTTTACCCGTGACGGCGTAGAAAAAGACAAACGTGCGCTGGAAATCGAAGAGATGCAGCTGAAGCAGGCCAAAAAAGACCTGTCTGAAGAACTGCAGATCCTCGAAGCCGGTCTGTTCAGTCGTATCTACGCGGTGCTGGTCTCCGGTGGCGTTGAAGCTGAGAAGCTCGACAAACTGCCGCGCGATCGCTGGCTGGAACTGGGCCTGACTGACGAAGAGAAACAAAATCAGCTGGAACAACTGGCTGAGCAGTACGACGAACTGAAACACGAGTTCGAGAAAAAACTCGAAGCGAAACGCCGCAAAATCACCCAAGGCGACGATCTGGCACCGGGCGTGCTGAAGATTGTTAAGGTATACCTGGCCGTTAAACGCCGTATCCAGCCTGGTGACAAGATGGCAGGTCGTCACGGTAACAAGGGTGTTATCTCTAAGATCAACCCGATCGAAGATATGCCGCACGATGCTAACGGTACGCCGGTAGATATCGTCCTGAACCCGCTGGGCGTACCGTCTCGTATGAACATCGGTCAGATCCTGGAAACTCACCTGGGTATGGCTGCGAAAGGCATCGGCGATAAGATCAACGCCATGCTGAAACAGCAGCAGGAAGTCGCGAAACTGCGCGAGTTCATCCAGCGTGCCTACGATCTGGGCGCTGACGTTCGTCAGAAAGTTGACCTGAATACCTTCAGCGATGAAGAAGTTCTGCGTCTGGCTGAAAACCTGCGTAAAGGTATGCCGATCGCAACGCCGGTGTTCGACGGTGCGAAAGAAGCGGAAATTAAAGCGCTGCTGCAGCTGGGCGACCTGCCGACTTCCGGTCAGATCACCCTGTTCGACGGCCGCACCGGTGAGCAGTTCGAGCGTCCGGTAACCGTGGGTTACATGTACATGCTGAAACTGAACCACCTGGTCGACGACAAAATGCACGCGCGTTCCACCGGTTCTTACAGCCTGGTGACTCAGCAGCCGCTGGGTGGTAAGGCGCAGTTCGGTGGTCAGCGCTTCGGTGAGATGGAAGTGTGGGCGCTGGAAGCATACGGCGCAGCCTACACCCTGCAGGAAATGCTCACCGTTAAGTCTGATGACGTGAACGGTCGTACCAAGATGTATAAAAACATCGTGGACGGCAATCACCAGATGGAACCGGGCATGCCGGAATCCTTCAACGTACTGTTGAAAGAAATTCGCTCGCTGGGCATCAACATCGAACTGGAAGACGAGTAATTCTCGCTCAAACAGGTCACTGCTGCCGGGTTAACGCCCGGCAGCGGAATGTGCTAACTCCGACGGGAGCAAATCCGTGAAAGACTTATTAAAGTTTCTGAAAGCGCAAACTAAAACCGAAGAGTTTGATGCGATCAAAATTGCTCTGGCTTCGCCAGACATGATCCGTTCATGGTCTTTCGGTGAAGTTAAAAAGCCGGAAACCATTAACTACCGTACGTTCAAACCTGAGCGTGACGGCCTTTTCTGCGCCCGTATCTTTGGGCCGGTAAAAGACTATGAGTGCCTGTGCGGTAAGTACAAGCGCCTGAAACACCGCGGTGTGATCTGTGAGAAGTGCGGCGTTGAAGTGACCCAGACTAAAGTGCGTCGTGAGCGCATGGGCCACATTGAGCTGGCATGTCCGACTGCGCACATCTGGTTCCTGAAATCCCTGCCGTCCCGTATCGGCCTGCTGCTGGATATGCCGCTGCGCGATATCGAACGTGTACTGTACTTTGAATCCTATGTGGTTATCGAAGGTGGCATGACCAACCTCGAACGCAACCAGATTCTGACCGAAGAACAGTACCTGGACGCGCTGGAAGAGTTCGGTGACGAATTCGACGCGAAGATGGGTGCGGAAGCGATCCAGGCGCTGCTGCGCAATATGGATCTGGAGCAGGAATGCGAGCAGCTGCGTGAAGAGCTGAACGAAACCAACTCCGAAACCAAGCGTAAAAAGCTGACCAAGCGCATCAAGCTGCTGGAAGCCTTCGTACAGTCTGGCAACAAGCCGGAGTGGATGATCCTGACCGTTCTGCCGGTACTGCCGCCAGATCTGCGTCCGCTGGTTCCGCTGGATGGCGGTCGTTTCGCGACGTCTGACCTCAACGATCTGTATCGTCGCGTGATCAACCGTAACAACCGTCTGAAACGTCTGCTGGATCTGGCTGCGCCGGATATCATCGTACGCAACGAAAAACGTATGCTGCAGGAAGCGGTTGACGCCCTGCTGGACAACGGTCGTCGCGGTCGTGCGATCACCGGTTCTAACAAACGTCCTCTGAAATCTTTGGCCGATATGATCAAAGGTAAACAGGGTCGTTTCCGTCAGAACCTGCTCGGTAAGCGTGTTGACTACTCCGGTCGTTCTGTTATCACCGTAGGTCCATACCTGCGTCTGCATCAGTGCGGTCTGCCGAAGAAAATGGCGCTGGAGCTGTTCAAACCGTTCATCTACGGCAAGCTGGAACTGCGTGGCCTGGCCACCACCATCAAAGCCGCTAAGAAGATGGTTGAGCGCGAAGAAGCTGTCGTTTGGGATATCCTGGACGAAGTTATCCGTGAACACCCGGTCCTGCTGAACCGTGCGCCGACCCTGCACCGTCTGGGTATCCAGGCATTCGAACCGGTTCTGATCGAAGGTAAAGCCATCCAGCTGCACCCGCTGGTTTGTGCGGCATACAACGCCGACTTCGATGGTGACCAGATGGCTGTTCACGTACCGCTGACGCTGGAAGCCCAGCTGGAAGCGCGTGCGCTGATGATGTCTACCAACAACATCCTGTCCCCGGCGAACGGCGAACCAATCATCGTTCCGTCTCAGGACGTTGTACTGGGTCTGTACTACATGACCCGTGACAGTGTTAACGCCAAAGGCGAAGGCATGGTGCTGACTGGCCCGAAAGAAGCTGAGCGTATTTATCGCGCCGGCCTGGCCTCTCTGCATGCGCGCGTTAAAGTGCGTATCACTGAATACGAAAAAGACGACAATGGTGAGTTTGTCGCGAAAACCAGCCTGAAAGACACGACCGTTGGCCGTGCCATTCTGTGGATGATCGTACCGAAAGGTCTGCCGTTCTCTATTGTGAACCAGGCGCTTGGTAAGAAAGCGATCTCCAAGATGCTGAACACCTGTTACCGTATTCTGGGCCTGAAACCGACCGTTATTTTCGCGGACCAGACGATGTACACCGGCTTTGCTTACGCAGCGCGTTCAGGTGCATCCGTTGGTATCGATGACATGGTCATCCCGGAGAAAAAATACGAAATCATCAGCGAAGCGGAAGCGGAAGTTGCTGAGATTCAGGAACAGTTCCAGTCCGGTCTGGTGACCGCGGGCGAACGCTATAACAAAGTTATCGATATCTGGGCTGCGGCGAACGATCGTGTATCCAAAGCGATGATGGATAACCTGCAAACCGAAACCGTGATTAACCGTGACGGTCAGGAAGAGCAGCAGGTTTCCTTCAACAGCATCTACATGATGGCCGACTCCGGTGCGCGTGGTTCTGCTGCACAGATTCGTCAGCTGGCCGGTATGCGTGGTCTGATGGCGAAGCCGGATGGCTCCATCATCGAAACGCCGATCACCGCGAACTTCCGTGAAGGTCTGAACGTACTCCAGTACTTCATCTCCACGCACGGTGCGCGTAAAGGTCTGGCGGATACCGCACTGAAAACAGCGAACTCCGGTTACCTGACTCGTCGTCTGGTCGACGTTGCCCAGGACCTGGTCGTCACTGAAGACGACTGCGGCACCCTGGAAGGCATCACTATGACGCCGGTTATCGAAGGTGGCGACGTTAAAGAGCCGCTGCGCGATCGCGTACTGGGTCGTGTGACGGCGGAAGACGTGCTGAAGCCGGGTACTGCGGATATTCTGGTTCCACGCAACACGCTGCTGCACGAGCACTGGTGTGACCTGCTGGAAGCGAACTCCGTTGACTCCGTCAAAGTGCGTTCCGTTGTATCCTGTGACACCGACTTTGGTGTATGTGCGCACTGCTATGGTCGTGACCTGGCGCGTGGCCACATCATCAACAAAGGTGAGGCTATCGGCGTTATCGCGGCACAGTCCATCGGTGAGCCGGGTACACAGCTGACGATGCGTACGTTCCACATCGGTGGTGCGGCATCTCGTGCGGCTGCTGAATCCAGCATCCAGGTGAAAAACAAAGGTAGCATCAAGCTCAGCAACGCGAAGTCGGTTGTGAACTCCAGCGGTAAACTGGTTATCACTTCTCGTAACACCGAGCTGAAGCTGATCGACGAATTCGGTCGTACCAAAGAGAGCTATAAAGTGCCTTACGGTGCGGTTATGGCGAAAGGCGACGGTGAGCAGGTTGCCGGCGGTGAAACCGTCGCAAACTGGGATCCTCACACCATGCCGGTTATCACCGAAGTGAGTGGTTTTATCCGCTTCACTGACATGATCGACGGCCAGACCATTACTCGTCAGACCGACGAGCTGACCGGTCTGTCTTCGCTGGTGGTTCTGGACTCTGCAGAACGTACCGCAGGTGGTAAAGATCTGCGTCCGGCGCTGAAAATCGTTGATGCTCAGGGCAACGACGTTCTGATCCCAGGTACCGATATGCCTGCTCAGTACTTCCTGCCGGGTAAAGCGATTGTTCAGCTGGAAGATGGCGTACAGATCAGCTCTGGTGACACCCTGGCGCGTATTCCGCAGGAATCCGGCGGTACCAAGGACATCACCGGTGGTCTGCCGCGCGTTGCGGACCTGTTCGAAGCACGTCGTCCGAAAGAGCCGGCTATCCTGGCTGAAATCAGCGGTATCATTTCCTTCGGTAAAGAAACCAAAGGGAAACGTCGCCTGGTTATCACCCCGGTAGACGGTAGCGAGCCGTACGAAGAGATGATTCCGAAATGGCGTCAGCTCAACGTGTTCGAAGGTGAACGTGTAGAACGTGGTGACGTAGTTTCCGACGGTCCGGAAGCACCGCACGACATTCTGCGTCTGCGTGGCGTACATGCTGTGACCCGTTACATTGTTAACGAAGTCCAGGACGTATACCGTCTGCAGGGCGTTAAGATTAACGATAAACACATCGAAGTTATCGTTCGTCAGATGCTGCGTAAAGCCACCATCGAAAGCGCAGGCAGCTCCGACTTCCTCGAAGGCGAGCAGGTGGAATACTCCCGCGTCAAGATCGCAAACCGCGAACTGGAAGCGAACGGCAAAGTGGGCGCAACGTTCTCCCGCGATCTGCTGGGTATCACCAAAGCGTCTCTGGCCACCGAGTCCTTCATCTCCGCGGCATCGTTCCAGGAGACCACTCGCGTGCTGACCGAAGCAGCCGTTGCGGGCAAACGCGACGAACTGCGCGGTCTGAAAGAGAACGTCATCGTGGGTCGTCTGATCCCGGCCGGTACCGGTTATGCGTACCACCAGGATCGTATGCGCCGTCGCGCTGCTGGCGAACTGCCGGCGGCACCGCAGGTGAGCGTGGAAGAAGCATCTGCCAACCTGGCAGAGCTGCTGAACGCAGGTCTGGGCGGTTCTGACAACGATTAATCGTTGATGCACTGCTAAAAAGCCGGTCAGGTTTCCTGACCGGCTTTTTTATTGCCTGTTCTCCGCAGTCCCCGTCTTTAATTACATTTACGCCATATCCAGGATGCAATTTTTTAGCAATTAATTCATAAAAAATATCCTTTAGCCTTGCACCTCAAAAACCTTTCTTTATATATGGGTAAAACTTCTACTCATATCAAAAAATAAACAATTTAAAGAGGATATATTCAAAATACCTGATGAATCATGGGATTACTGCTGCTGCTTTATCTTCGGCGCGACGGCCTGGAGAGGGATCGCTGCATCTCATGCTTCCCCCAACAAGGCGCAGAAATAATCCCGGCAGGCAGGTAGGGATCATTACTTTAGGTCTGAGCGGACAGGCTCTGGGGGCTGCATGGAATTCGCGATACAACTCATTATTATCTTAATTTGTCTGTTTTATGGTGCCCGAAAAGGCGGTATTGCGCTGGGGCTGCTGGGCGGCATCGGTTTAGTGATCCTCGTCTTTGTTTTTCATCTCCAGCCGGGTAAACCGCCGGTTGATGTGATGCTGGTGATCATTGCGGTGGTGGCCGCCTCGGCGACGCTGCAGGCGTCCGGCGGCCTGGATGTCATGCTGCAGATTGCCGAGAAGCTGCTGCGGCGAAACCCAAAATATGTCTCTATTGTGGCGCCTTTCGTCACCTGCACGCTGACTATCCTCTGCGGTACCGGTCACGTGGTGTATACCATCCTGCCGATTATCTACGATGTGGCGATTAAGAATAACATTCGCCCGGAGCGTCCGATGGCCGCCAGCTCCATTGGCGCCCAGATGGGGATCATCGCCAGCCCGGTCTCGGTGGCGGTGGTCTCGCTGGTGGCGATGCTGGGGAATTTTACCTTTAACGGTAAACATCTTGAGTTTCTCGATCTGCTGGCGATAACCATTCCTTCCACGCTGCTGGGCATTTTAGCCATCGGCATCTTCAGCTGGTTCCGTGGCAAAGATCTGGATAAAGACGAAGCCTTCCAGGCGTTTATTGCGGTACCGGAGAACCGCCATTACGTCTATGGCGATACGGCGACGCTGCTGGATAGAAAGTTGCCCACCAGCAACTGGATAGCGATGTGGATTTTTCTGGCCTCCATCGCTGTGGTGGCGCTGCTCGGCGCCTTCTCTGAACTGCGTCCGACCTTTGACGGTAAACCGCTGTCGATGGTGCTGGTGATCCAGATGTTTATGCTGCTCTCCGGGGCGCTGATCATCATCATTACTAAAACCAACCCGGCATCGATTTCCAAAAATGAGGTCTTTCGTTCGGGAATGATCGCTATCGTCGCGGTGTACGGCATCGCCTGGATGGCGGAGACCATGTTTGGCGCTCACATGACCGAAATTAAAGGGGTGCTCGGGGAGATGGTCAAAGAGTATCCATGGGCCTATGCCATCGTGCTGCTGCTGGTTTCGAAGTTTGTAAACTCGCAGGCGGCAGCGCTGGCGGCGATTGTTCCGGTGGCCCTGGCCATCGGCGTCGACCCGGCCTATATCGTGGCTTCTGCGCCGGCCTGCTATGGCTACTATATTCTGCCGACCTACCCCAGCGATCTGGCGGCGATCCAGTTTGACCGCTCAGGGACCACCCATATTGGCCGCTTTGTGATTAACCACAGCTTTATCCTGCCCGGGCTCATCGGCGTTGGCGTCTCCTGCGTTTTTGGCTGGGTATTCGCTGCGATGTACGGCTTTCTGTAAGCGGGGACGGGCGCCGGCAGCGACGCCCGTTCAGTTCGAGAGATTATTGCGCGAGGGGCAGGCGACGGTATAGTTCAATCATATCGGTCGCCAGATCCTGAATGACCATGGCGTTCATCAGATGGTCCTGAGAATGCACGGTGATCAGGTTGACCGGTAACTTACCGCTGCCTTCATCCAGGCCGATAAGCTGGGTCTGAATTTTATGCGCATGTTTGACGAACTCATGGGACTCGGCCATGGCCTGCTCCGCTGCGGCAAAATCGCCTTTCCGCGCCAGCTGTAGCGCCGTCAGCGCCGCGCTGCGCGCGGAACCCGCGTTAACCAGCAGCTCCATGATGATCGTTTCTAAATCTTCCATCGATTACTCCAGCATCTTAAGGGCTTTATCCAGAACGGCATCACCTTTCATCATGCCGTAGTCCATCATATCGATCACGGCGACCTTTTTGCCGAACGGGTCGGCCAGCGCCTGCAGCTTCGCCTGCTCATATTTCACCTGCGGGCCGAGCAGAATAATGTCGGCGGCGGCCAGATTATCTTTAAACTCGGCGACCGGTACGGCCTTGATTGAGACCTCAACACCTTTCTTCTGCGCGGCATCTTGCATACGCTGAACCAGCATGCTGGTAGACATACCGGCGGCACAGCACAAAACGATATTCTTCATAGTCAGTGGCCCTTGTGTTCCGTGATGTCTTATGTTTATCGCGGCCCTGGCGATGCGACAACCGCTTTACCGTGATTGTGTGTAAGTCATCACACAAAAATTGAAACCGGTTTCATTTTTGCCGGAAAAAATAAAAAAGCCCACCGAAGTGGGCGGTTGCGGCGCTAAAGTCCTAGGCGCGCAGGATACGGTTTTTACCCTGCTGTTTGGCTTTGTACAGCGCTTCATCGACGCTCACCACCAGTTTATCCAGCGGCTCCATGTTCCATTCCCCCAGCCCGGCGCTGAAGGTGACCGTCAGGCCATCTTCGCGCCAGGTGCGCCGTTCGACGTTTACCCGCCATGTTTCCAGCAGCGTGCGGGCGTTATCAATATGTTCGGCAGGAAAGACCACCGCGAACTCTTCACCACCATAGCGATAGAGGGATATCTCCAGCGGCTGGAGGACCTGCAGCCCTTCGCGGGCGACGTTACGCAGAACGATATCGCCGTTGAGGTGACCCCAGGTGTCGTTGATCGATTTAAAGTTATCGATATCGACCAGCGCGAGGGCGAACGGCTGATGATCGTTCATCAGCGCGGCAATATCGCTGTCGAAGGCGCGGCGGTTCTTGCAGCCGGTGAGCGCGTCAATGGTCGCCTGGCGGACGTAGGTCAGTTCGCGCTGCTTATTGGTTTCAATGGCTTTACTCAGCATCGCCTCGAGGCGTGGGGCGCGTTTGACGTCGCCGGTTTTAATCGCATTGATGATATTCATCAGCACGGTGCGGGAGGCATGACGCAGATAAAGGCCGAACAGGATGATGATGATCGCCGCGAGGGCGAAACCGCCGATCACTAAATTGGTTTCATGGCGCGTCAGATTAACCAGGGTGGTGTTATCGACACGGAAAATCACAAACCAGTCGGGATTGGTAAAGGAGTAATAGTAATACCAGGTGTCGCTCCCGGGATCGTAAAGCTGTCCCTCGCCGCTGGTCATTTTATCCATCAGCTCATTACTGACGAAGGGTTTAAACAGCGCGCCAGGGTCGGAGTGCAGGACCACTTTGCCATCACGCTGCACCACAAAAAACTCGCCCTGTACGGGGGCGACCATCTGGCGCAGCGCGAATCCCATGGAGGTGAGATCGAGATGAAAGGCCAGGCTGCCCTTGAGTTTCCCCTCCGGGGTGATGATGGGTTTGAAAATGGTAATCGTCGGATGGTGGGTAAAAAAATCCATATATGGGCTGGTGTAGTGGCTGAAGGTGCTGGCTTCCGCCTGTTTGATAAACCAGGGTCGCGTTCTGGGATCGAAAGCCTGACTGTCTTCATTTTCCAGCACCTCCGGGGCGCGCAGATAGTGGCCCTCGGTATCCGCCAGCGAGATGGATGAGACGCTCGGCATCATGTTCTGTAACTGCATCAGCGTCGTTAACCCTTTCTCCGGTTCCACATTGACTGCGCGATTCAGTTCGTCATTGCGGGCAAAGAAGGCGACCGCGCGCCCAAGGATAAAATCATTTTCCCGCAGCAGGGTTTCCGTGTAGTTGATCGCCAGGTTGTGGGTAAAGTTGCGGTTAATGTCGTGATAATCTTCAAGAAAATCTTTTCGCTGCGCCAGGGTGACAAAAATAGCGATCAGCATAAAACTGAGCAAGATGCCGGCAAACCCCACGACGATCGGCGTCGTGAAAGAGAGCTTTCTGTTGTGTAGAGCCATGAATCGTTAATCGTCCCGGATGTATAAACCATGGGTCCGAACGCAGGTTGCGACTGCGACGCCTGCCGATCGAATCAGTTAACTATTGCTCAATTATAACTCTGAGGCCTTCATGTATCGTGATTTATATTCGGCGACAATGTACAGGCCCTCGATCAGCGCGGAGAGGCAGGGCGAAAATGAGGAAGAAAAGGTTCGCCCTGGTCAGCGTCCGCTGCTGACCCGGGCAGAATAGAAAAAGGGCGCCTGGCGGGCCAGCCTCCGTTTTTCATCTCTCGTGCAGGCGCGCAAAAATATCAGGCGCTTACACTGTACATCATGAGGTTTGCGAGGCGCGTCCCAGCCAGCTGTCCCAGTCTTTCCACACCGGCTGCAGGCCGCGGGCAGCCAGCGCGCTGGCGACTTCTTCAGGCCGACGGTCATCGTGCGGCGCGAACTGCTCAAGCTCCGGATGGTCGTCGGCGTAACCCCCGGGCTGGGTTTTGGAGAAGGCGCTGACGTTATTGATCGCCAGCGGGATCACCCGGTCGCGGAACCAGGGGGATTCGCGGGTGGATAGCGACAGCTCAACCTCCGGCGCCAGCAGGCGGAAGGCGCAGATGGTCTGCACCAGCTGACGCTCATCCATTAGCGAGGCCGGTTCAATGCCGCCGGCGCAGGGACGCAGACGCGGGAAGGAGACCGAATAGCGGCTGCGCCAGTAGCGTTGCTGCAGCCACAGCAGGTGCTCAGCGACCATAAAGCAATCCACCCGCCAGCTGTCGGAAAGGCCGATCAGCGCGCCAAGGCCGATCTTATCGATCCCCGCCTCGCCCAGGCGATCCGGCGTATCCAGCCGCCAGAAGAAATCCTGCTTTTTCCCTTTCAGGTGATGCTGGGCGTACATGCTTTCGTGATAGGTCTCCTGATAGACCATCACCCCGTCGAGCCCCAGGGTTTTCAGCTCGGCATACTCGTCGGTCGCCAGCGGCTGCACCTCCATATGCAGCGAGGCAAACTGGCTGCGGATTGCCGGCAGGTGCTGGCGGAAATAATCCATTCCCACTTTGCCCTGATGCTCACCGGTCACCAGCAGCAGATGCTCAAAGCCCAGGTCGCGGATCGCGGCGCACTCGCGGGTAATCTCGGCAGCATCCAGCGTCTTGCGCTTAATGCGGTTGCTCATCGAGAAGCCGCAGTAGGTGCAGTCGTTGGCGCACAGGTTGGAGAGATACAGCGGCACGTAGAAGCTGACGGTATTGCCGAAGCGCTGACGGGTAAGCCGCTGCGCGCGCTGGGCCAGAGGTTCAAGATACCCGGCCGCCGCCGGCGAAAGCAGGGCCATCATGTCGTCGCGGGTCAGCTGTTTGGCTGCCAGCGCCCGTTCGACATCGGCGGCGGTTTTACCGTTGATGCGCAGGCGGATGTCGTCCCACTCCAGCTGCCGCCAGCGATCGCTGAAGGTTTTCATGCCAGCGCCTCCAGGAATCCGGTGAGCGGGCTGGTGGCCTGCGCCTGCGCGCTGCGCGCCCCCGGTCCGGCCTGACGGGCCAGCAAGCCGGCCTCGACCGCCATACGGAAAGCGTGGGCCATGGCCACGGGATCGTCGGCGACGGCAATAGCGGTATTGACCAGCACCGCGTCCGCGCCCATTTCCAGCGCCTGCGCCGCATGGCTTGGAACGCCGATGCCGGCGTCGACCACCACCGGCACCGTCGACTGCTCGATAATAATCTCCAGCATGGCTTTGGTTTCCAGCCCCTGATTGGAGCCGATCGGCGCGCCCAGGGGCATCACCGCCGCGCAGCCAGCCTCTTCCAGCCGTTTACACAGCACCGGGTCGGCGCCGCAGTAGGGCAGCACCACGAACCCTTCGCGGACCAGCAGCTCCGCCGCTTTCAGGGTTTCAATCGGGTCGGGCAGCAGCCAGCGGGCGTCCGGGTGGATCTCCAGTTTCAGCCAGTGGGTGCCCAAGGCTTCCCGCGCCAGGCGGGCGGCAAACATCGCCTCTTCCGCTGTCTTGGCGCCCGAGGTATTCGGCAGCAGGCTGACTCCCGCCGCCAGCAGCGGGGCGAGGATGGCGTCATTGTGCTGACGTAAATCGACGCGCTTCATCGCCAGGGTGACCAGCTGGCTGCCCGAGGCGCGAATCGCCTCAACCATCACCTCCGGGGCGGCGAATTTGCCGGTACCGGTGAAAAGATGGGATTCAAATGTTTTGTCTGCAATACGTAACATGTCAGCCTCCAGCGATAACCTGAAAAAGCAGGACTCGATCGCCTTCCTGCAAGAGATGATCTTCCCACCGGTCGCGCGGCAGAATGTGTTGATTGAGCGCCAGCGCGACGCCCGGCTGCAGCTGTTCGAGCTGGGTCAGCAGGGCGCTGACGCTGAGATGGTCGGCGCACGCCAGCGGCTCGTCGTTAAACCAGATCTGCATGCCGCCCTCCGCAAATCGGGCAGTCCCGGGAACGCTGTAGCGCCAGGTTACGCCAGTTGCTGGTGCGGGCGTCGAACAGCCGCAGAGTGTTGCGCGGCGTCGTCATGCCGCTGAGCAGCTTAATGGCCTCCAGCGCCTGCAGCGTGCCCATCATGCCGACCACCGGACCGACGATCCCCGCGGTGCGGCAGTTGCGCTGCGGTTCGTCGCTATCCGGCCACAGGCAGCGATAGCAACCCTGCGTCCAGGGGGGGGTGAGCACCATCAGCTGACCGCCGAAGCCGACGGCGCTGGCGGTCACTAACGGGATGTCGAGGGCCACGCAGGCGGCATTGATCGCCTGGCGGGTGACCATGTTATCGGTACAGTCCAGCACCACGTCCGCTTTCGCCACCTCGGCGCGCAGCGCCTCGCCGCTTAATCGCTGCTGGAGCGCAACCAGTTTGATCTGCGGATTTAGCTGGCTGAGCCGCGTCTTTGCCGCCGCGGCTTTTGGCCGATCGATATCCGCGCTGGTGAACAGGATCTGCCGCTGCAGATTGCTGAGATGCACGGCGTCGTCATCGGCCAGGGTCAGCGTCCCGACGCCAGCCCCGGCCAGATAGAGCGCCGCCGGGGAGCCCAGCCCGCCAAGGCCGATAATCAGCACCCGGCTGGCTAACAGCTTCTGCTGTCCCTCGATGGCGATATCCTCCAGCAGCAGCTGACGGCTATAGCGCATAAAGTCGTGATCATTCATCGCCCGCTCCCGCCAGCGTCAGCAGCTGGTCGGTCGCTGCCCGCCAGTCCGCCGCCTGGGTGATGGCGCTGACCACTGCGATGCTGCCGACGCCGGTCGCCAGCACCGCCGGGGCCTTTTCAAGGCTAATTCCGCCGATCGCCACGGTGGGGTAATCCGCCAGGCGTTGGATATGTCTGGCAAGCTGCTCGAGCCCCTGCGGCGCGGAGGGCATCTGTTTGGTTTGCGTCGGGAAGACGTGACCCAGGGCGATGTAAGAGGGGCGCGCCGCCAGGGCGACATCAATCTCCATATCGTCATGGGTGGAGACGCCCAGACGTAGCCCGGCTTGGCGGATGGCGCTCAGATCGGTGGTTTCCAGATCTTCTTGTCCGAGATGCACGCCGTAGGCCTGGTGCTTGATCGCCAGTCGCCAGTAATCGTTAATGAACAGCCGGGCGTGATAGCGGCGGCCAAGGGCGATGGCGGCGATGACGTCATCCTCCACTTCGCTGTCGCGTCGGTCTTTGATGCGCAGCTGAATAGTACGCACGCCGGCTTCGAGCAGGCGCTCAATCCACGCCACGCTGTCCACTACCGGGTAGAGTCCGAGACGAAACGGGACGGGTGGAAAATCAGGCTGATACATCAGACTTCCTCCTGTTTCAGGTAGATTTCGCCGCCGCGGGCGCGGAAGTGATGCGACATATCGGCCATGCCGGCGTCGATGGCCTGTCTGGCGGCGTAGTCGCGGACTTCCTGAGTGATCTTCATTGAGCAGAATTTCGGACCGCACATGGAGCAGAAGTGGGCAACTTTGCCGGATTCCTGCGGCAGGGTTTCATCGTGATAGGCCCGGGCGGTAAATGGATCCAGCGCGAGGTTAAACTGGTCTTCCCAGCGGAATTCAAAGCGCGCCTTCGACATGGCGTTATCGCGGATCTGCGCCCCGGGGTGACCTTTCGCCAGGTCGGCGGCGTGGGCGGCGATTTTGTAGGTAATCAGCCCCTGCTTCACATCCTCTTTGTTGGGCAGGCCGAGATGCTCTTTTGGCGTGACATAGCACAGCATGGCGCAGCCGAACCAGCCGATCATCGCCGCGCCGATGCCGGAGGTGAAATGGTCGTAGCCCGGCGCAATGTCGGTGGTGAGCGGCCCGAGGGTGTAGAACGGCGCTTCGTGGCAGTGCTCCAGCTCCTCGGTCATATTGCGGCGGATCATCTGCATCGGCACGTGGCCGGGGCCCTCGATCATCACCTGCACGTCATACTCCCAGGCGATTTTCGTCAGCTCGCCGAGGGTGCGCAGCTCGGAGAACTGCGCTTCGTCGTTGGCATCCTGAATGGAGCCGGGGCGCAGGCCATCGCCCAGCGACAGCGACACGTCATAGGCGGCGCAGATTTCGCAGATTTCGCGGAAATGCTGGTAGAGAAAGTTTTCCTGATGGTGCGACAGGCACCATTTGGCCATGATTGAGCCGCCGCGCGAAACGATGCCGGTCAGACGCTTCGCGGTCATCGGGACGTAGCGCAGCAGTACGCCGGCGTGAATGGTGAAGTAGTCGACGCCCTGTTCGGCCTGTTCCAGCAGGGTATCGCGGAAGGCTTCCCAGGTGAGGTTCTCGGCGATGCCGTTGACCTTCTCCAGCGCCTGGTAAATCGGCACGGTGCCGATCGGTACCGGACTGTTACGCAGGATCCACTCGCGGGTTTCGTGGATATAGCGGCCGGTGGAGAGATCCATCACCGTATCGGCGCCCCAGCGGGTGGACCAGACCAGCTTCTCGACCTCTTCTTCGATGGAGGAGGTCACCGCCGAGTTGCCGATATTAGCATTCACTTTTACCAGGAAGTTGCGGCCGATAATCATCGGCTCAGACTCCGGGTGGTTGATATTGGCCGGGATGATGGCGCGCCCGGCGGCCACTTCATCACGGACGAACTCAGGGGTAATGTTTTCCGGCAGGCGGGCGCCGAAGCCTTCGCCGGCATGCTGCTGGCGCAGAACTTCGCTGCGAATACGTTCGCGGCCCATGTTTTCGCGAATGGCGATGAACTCCATCTCCGGGGTGACGATCCCCTGGCGGGCGTAGTGCAGTTGGGTAACACATTTGCCGGCAACGGCGCGTTTTGGCTTCAGCTGGCTATTGAAGCGCAGCTCATCAAGGCCGTCATCGGCCAGCCGCGCTTTGGTATAGGCCGAGCTGCGTTCGCTGAGCGGGGCGCAGTCATTGCGCGCGTCGATCCACGGCTGGCGCAGCCTGGCAAGCCCCTGGCGGACATTAATGCCAATATCCGGGTCGCCATAAGGTCCGGAGGTGTCATACACCGGGATCGGTTCGTTGGCTTCGTACTGTGGGTTATCGTTATCGCCGCCGACGAGGGTTGGGCTGAGCTGGATTTCACGCATTGGGACGCGGATATCCGCTTGTGAACCTTGAATGTAGATACGGCGCGAATTAGGGAAAGCAGCGCCTTCCAGCGTATCGATAAATCGCTGCGCGTGCTCGCGTAGCTCACGACGGGTCAGTTTGGTAGTAGACATAGCGCATTCCAGATGAAAAGGACATGGCTTGTCAGACGACGGATGGAGTAACAGATGCGATCGGCCCTGACGGACTGACGCGAACAGCAGTTTACTCTTGTTCCCTTCGCAGGTATTAGCCTGATCAGGTTCCGCGGATCCCGAATTAACGGTCTCAGCCTTTTCCACGTTAGCCTTCACATGGAAAATAAGCACTCCGACAAGATGACATCCCCTCCGGAGAGGGGGAATGAAGGTAAACTACTCGTTAATTGCGCACAACTCAAGCGGTCGGGGCAATATTATCGCGCACCTCATCGTTCAGATGATGGGCGACGGCGAGGGCGATCAGTTTATCTTCCAGGGCGAAACGCGCTTCCAGCGACTCGCCGATATCCGACAGCGCCTGCTGAAATTCAAGGTAGTTATCATGATCAATGGCGTTTTCGAGGCAGGTATCGTAGTAGTCCATCATCTGCTGGGTATTGGCTTCCAGCTGCGGGTAAAGCCGGGTGGCGGCTAAAAGTGGGGTATCGCCTTCCATTTCGCCAATAATGCGTTCATAAATACTAAAATGACCGGACGAGAGGTAATCCACCAGACTTTGGCAAAAGTCATCCAGCGCCTTTTCGTTTAGCCGCATAAACGACTCTTTGCCCGGTTTCAGGCCAACCAGATTGTAGTAAGCCACGAGCAGATGCTTACGCACTTGTAGCCAGCGATCGACCAGTTCATTACTACCGCCAACGCGCTCCGTCAGATTTTCCAGCTGGTTTAGCATGATTGACTCCGCTAGTTTTGATTTAAATCTGCTCACCAAAAATGTAAATATAATGTTAACAACATGCCAGTGAAGCAAAGGTAGTGCAATAGATATGGATCGTATTATTGAAAAATTAGATCGCGGCTGGTGGGTTGTCAGTCACGAACAAAAATTATGGTTGCCTGGTGGAGAATTACCACATGGCGAAGCGGTTAATTTCGATCTTGTCGGCCAGCATGCGCTGCATATCGGCGAATGGCAGGGCGATCCGGTGTGGATGGTGCGCCAGGAT
Organism: Klebsiella sp. TF21-TM; assembly: GCF_019753495.1. Classification (NCBI taxonomy): domain Bacteria; kingdom Pseudomonadati; phylum Pseudomonadota; class Gammaproteobacteria; order Enterobacterales; family Enterobacteriaceae; genus Klebsiella; species Klebsiella sp. TF21-TM. The sequence continues at coordinate 23,382 of NZ_JAIJYL010000037.1, forward strand.
CGTCGCCATGACATGGGATCGTTACGCCAGGTGCTGGATCAGGATCCGGGACTCTTTCAGCTGGCGGGACGGGGGATCCAGCTCGCCGAATTTTATCGATCGCATAAATTTTGCGGCTACTGCGGTCACCCGATGCATGCCAGTAAAAGCGAATGGGCGATGCTGTGCAGCCACTGTCGTGAACGTTACTACCCGCAAATTGCCCCGTGCATTATCGTCGCTATCCGTCGCGACGATGCGATCCTGCTGGCGCAACATACCCGACATCGCAATGGGGTACACACCGTGCTGGCCGGGTTCGTCGAGGTCGGCGAAACCCTCGAGCAGGCCGTTGCCCGTGAGGTGATGGAGGAGAGCGGTATCCGGGTGAAAAATCTGCGCTACGTGACTTCTCAACCGTGGCCGTTCCCGCAGTCGCTGATGACTGCCTTTATGGCGGATTACGCGGAGGGCGATATCGTGGTGGATAAAAAAGAGTTACTCAGCGCGGACTGGTACCGCTATGACGATCTGCCGCTTCTGCCGCCGCCGGGGACGGTGGCGCGCCGGCTTATCGAAGATACCGTCGCGATGTGTCGGGCAGAGTTCGAGTGACATGTTACACTGGGCGTATCAACGCTAAAGGAATGTAAAAATGACCGAACTGAAGAACGATCGTTACCTGCGCGCGCTGCTGCGTCAGCCGGTTGATGTCACCCCGGTGTGGATGATGCGCCAGGCGGGCCGCTATTTACCGGAGTACAAAGCCACCCGTGCGCAAGCGGGCGACTTTATGTCGCTGTGTAAAAATGCCGAGCTGGCCTGCGAAGTGACGCTCCAGCCGCTGCGTCGTTACCCGCTGGACGCGGCGATCCTCTTTTCGGACATCCTGACCATCCCGGACGCCATGGGGCTGGGGCTGTACTTTGAGGCAGGCGAAGGCCCGCGCTTCACCTCGCCGGTGAAAAGCAAAGCCGACGTCGACAAGCTGCCAGTCCCGGATCCCGAGCAGGAACTGGGCTACGTGATGAATGCCGTGCGCACCATTCGCCGCGAACTGAAAGGCGAAGTGCCGCTGATCGGTTTTTCCGGTAGCCCGTGGACGCTGGCGACCTACATGGTGGAAGGCGGCAGCAGCAAGGCTTTCACCGTCATCAAAAAGATGATGTACGCCGACCCGCAGGCGCTGCACGCGCTGCTGGATAAGCTGGCGAAGAGCGTCACCCTGTATCTCAACGCGCAGATCAAAGCCGGCGCGCAGTCGGTGATGATTTTTGACACCTGGGGCGGGGTGCTGACCGGCCGCGACTACCAGCAGTTCTCCCTCTACTACATGCATAAAATCGTCGATGGCCTGCTGCGGGAAAACGAAGGCCGCCGCGTGCCGGTGACGCTGTTCACCAAAGGCGGCGGTCAGTGGCTGGAAGCAATGGCGGAGACCGGCTGTGACGCGCTGGGTCTCGACTGGACCACCGATATTGCCGATGCCCGTCGTCGTGTGGGCAACAAAGTCGCGCTGCAGGGCAACATGGATCCGTCCATGCTCTATGCGCCCGCCGCGCGTATTGAAGAAGAAGTCGCGACCATCCTCGCCGGCTTTGGTCAGGGGGAAGGCCACGTCTTTAACCTCGGCCACGGCATCCATCAGGACGTTGACCCTGAGCATGCGGGCGTCTTTGTTGAAGCGGTGCATCGTCTTTCCGCACCCTATCACCAGTAGGAGATCAGCCATATGGATTTAGCCGCACTCCGTATCCAACAGCAACAGTTAGCCGCGTCGGTAGAGCGGGCGGATCGACTGGATCGCGACCCGCCAGTATTGATCGGCGGTGCGGATGTTGGGTTTGAGCAGGAAGGGGAGGTCACCCGAGCTGCGATGGTGCTGCTGACCTGGCCTGAACTGGAGCTGGTGGAGTATCAGGTGGCGCGCGTCGCCACCTCCATGCCCTATATTCCCGGCTTTCTCTCGTTTCGCGAAACGCCTGCGCTGCTGGCGGCGTGGGAGCAGCTTTCGCAAAAACCGGACCTGTTGTTTGTTGACGGACACGGTATTTCCCATCCCCGGCGGCTGGGCGTCGCCAGCCATTTTGGCCTGATGATCGACGTGCCGACCATCGGGGTGGCGAAAAAACGGCTGTGTGGAAAAATCGGCGAACTGGGTGATGCCCCCGGCGCGCTGGCCCCGCTGATGGATAAAAATGAGCAACTGGCCTGGGTCTGGCGCAGTAAAGTCCGCTGCAACCCGCTGTTTATTAGCACCGGCCACCGGGTGGGCATGGACAGCGCCTTAATGTGGGTCGAACGCTGCATGCGAGGCTATCGTCTGCCCGAGCCGACGCGCTGGGCTGATGCGGTGGCGTCCCGTCGTCCGTCATTTGTGCGTTGGCAAGCAAATCACAGCTGATTCAGGTACACTGCGCCTAATTTCTGACTTCGAGAATTCATCATGTTACAAAACCCGATTCACCTGCGCCTGGAGAAGCTGGAAAGCTGGCAGCATGTCACTTTTATGGCCTGCCTGTGCGAGCGTATGTACCCCAACTACGCGATGTTCTGCAAGCAAACCGAGTTTGGCGACGGCCAGCTGTACCGTCGTATCCTGGATCTGATCTGGGAAACGCTGACGGTCAAAGATGCGAAGGTGAATTTCGACAGTCAGCTGGAGAAACTGGAAGAGGCGATCCCGGCGGCAGATGATTTCGACCTGTACGGTGTTTATCCGGCCATAGACGCCTGCGTGGCGTTGAGCGAACTGATCCATTCCCGTCTGAGCGGCGAAACGCTCGAGCACGCGATCGAGGTGAGCAAAACCTCCATCACCACCGTGGCGATGCTGGAAATGACCCAGGAAGGCCGCGAAATGACCGACGAAGAGCTGAAAGCGAACCCGGCGGTAGAGCAGGAATGGGACATTCAGTGGGAAATTTTCCGCCTGCTGGCCGACTGCGAAGAGCGTGACCTTGAGCTGATAAAAGGCCTGCGCGCGGACCTGCGTGAGGCCGGCGAGAGCAATATTGGTATAAATTTTCAGCAGTGAGACCAGAAAACGTGATTTACCGCCTGAATTGTAGCGTCTGAAGGCTTCCATTCCGCCCCCCGTCTGGTCTACATTTGGAGGGCGAAAAAAAGTGGCTATCGGTGCGTGTATGCAGGAGGGTGCTTTTTTGGCATTTCCGTCGCACTCGATGCTTAGCAAGCGATAAACACATTGTAAGGATAACTTATGAACAAGACTCAACTGATTGATGTAATTGCGGACAAAGCTGACCTGTCCAAAGCACAGGCTAAAGCTGCCCTGGAATCTACCCTGGCTGCAATTACTGAGTCTCTGAAAGAAGGTGATGCTGTTCAACTGGTTGGTTTCGGTACCTTCAAAGTGAACCACCGCGCTGAGCGTACTGGCCGCAACCCGCAGACCGGTAAAGAGATCAAAATCGCTGCAGCTAACGTGCCGGCATTTGTTTCTGGCAAAGCACTGAAAGACGCAGTTAAGTAAGACCGCGTGGCAGTGAACAGTTTTATCGAAGGGGCTATTAAGCCCCTTTTGTCTGTCTGGCGCCGGCCTCTGGCGCTGGCGGGCATCCTGTTGCTAACTGCCTGCAGCCATAACGCGTCGCTACCACCGTTTACCGCCAGCGGTTATGCGGACAACCAGGGGGCGATGCGTATCTGGCGTAAAGATTCTGGCGATGAAGTCCATCTTCTCGCCGCCTTCAGCCCGTGGCGTCACGGGGACACCTCGACCAGCGAATATCGCTGGCAGGGCGATCAGCTGACGCTTATTGAACTCAATGTCTACGGCAAGCCGCCGGAACATATTCGCGCCCGCTTCGACGCGCAGGGCGATCTGAGCTTTATGCAGCGGGAAGTTGACGGGCAGAAGCAGCAGCTCTCCAGCGACCAGGTCGCGCTGTACCGTTATCGCGCCGAGCAGATCCGCCAGACCAGCGACGCCCTCCGTCAGGGTCGGGTCGTCCTGCGTCAGGGGCGCTGGAACGCCGCCGCGCATACCGTCCTGACCTGCGAAGGGCAGACGGTGACGTCCGACCTCGATAGTCGGGCTCTGGCGCACATTGAACGCCGCCAGAGCCACGCTTCCGCCGCGGTGAGCATTGCCTGGCTTGAGGCGCCGGAAGGCTCTCAACTGCTGCTGGTGGCCAATGAAAACTTCTGCACCTGGCAGCCGACGGAAAAAAGCTTCTAACCTTTACCAGTGATTCATGCCCATATGACCGCCGCCGCTACCGCGACAGCCGCCATATCCCATGCCTGCGCCGCGGGGAACGCCTGCCTCAGCCAGCGCGAGATCAAATTTCACCCGCTGCTGATCCAGCTTCTGGCGTAAGCCTTCCATCTCCTGAGCGACGGCTTCAATCTTGCCGCTGTCCGGCTTTTGCGCCGTGAGCAGCGCATTGTACTCATAGCGTTTGGACTGCAGCTGCTGGCGAAGGGCGCTGGTTTGCGCATAGTAGTCGTTATGCAGCTTTTGCGCGGTAGCCTGCTGCTCCTGGGTCAGCTGGCTGTAGCCCTGGTTGCCCATCCCGTTATTGTTGCCCCAGTGGTGGTTGGCCCAGGCCGCGTTGCTGCCGAAGGTCAGCGCGGCAAGGGTGACGAGGGCGAGAGATAAGTTACGGTTCCGTTTCATGGCATTTTCTCCTGTGTGGTTTCTCTCGGTATTGCATCTTCCATGCCAGCCTGAAAAAGCCCGTCCGAACAGGTCTGCCGAGGCCGTGGCAGAGAAGGCGAGTAAAAATGACCCGTTCCGCCCGGGACCGGCGAGTCATTTTTACTCGCTAAAGCGCAGGCGATATGTTTGAGAGCAGGTTTGGCCGTGCGGAAACATGGCATGATTTCTGCTGAAAGATCCTGCTGATAGCGAAAAGGAGATGACAAGGACTCGCCGATGAAGATCAAACCTTTTTCACGGGACGCTGGCGCGCTGAGCTGGCTGCTGACCGGTACGGTGGTGCTGCTGGTGGTGCTGTTCTCCGCGATGATCGTCCGCGATTACGGTCGTGAGACGACCGCCGCCCGACACACTATTGAGGAGAAGGGGAGCGTACTTATCCGCGCGCTGGAATCCGGCACGCGCGTCGGCATGGGAATGCGGATGCATCACGCGCAGCTGCAGGCCCTGCTGGAAGAGATGGCCTGGCAGCCGGGCGTCCTGTGGTTCGCGGTGACTGATGACAATGGCACCATCATCGCTCACAGCGATCCGCAGCAGGTGGGCCAAACGCTCTACCGCCCCGCGCAGATGCGTGCGCTGGCGGTTGGCGAACAGGCGCGCTGGCGGCGGCTTAGCGAGCCGCAGCCGGCCATGGAGGTCTATCGCCAGTTTCGCCCGCTCAATCCGGCCCGCGGCCACCATAGGGGCATGATGAATCGCGGCGACAGCGCCCTGGCTCAAGCCACCGTCCCGCAGGTGATTTTTATCGCCTTTGATAGCCGTGAACTGGATGCCGCGCAGGCCCGCGGGCAGCGGAATATGGTCATCATGCTGGGCGCCGCCGCGCTGGTGACAGCGGCAACGATCCTCGCCCAGTTCTGGTTCCGCCGCTATCGCCGCTCGCGAAAACAACTGCTGGAGGCGATGGCCCGCAAAGAGAAACTGGTGGCGCTTGGCCATCTGGCGGCGGGCGTGGCGCACGAGATCCGCAATCCACTCTCGTCGATTAAAGGGCTGGCGAAATATTTTGCCGAGCGCACGCCGCCGGGCGGCGAGTCGCATCAGTTAGCGCGGGTGATGGCCAAAGAGGCCGACCGCCTGAACCGGGTGGTCAGCGAACTGCTGGAGCTGGTCCGGCCCGCGCATTTAAATTATCAGCCGGTGGATATCAACGCGCTTATCCACCACTCATTACAGCTGATCAGCCAGGATGCGCAGAGTCGCGGGATCGCGCTGCAATTCACTCCGCGCCCGGAGCTCTCCACGATCAACGCCGATGCCGACCGCCTGAACCAGGTGCTGTTGAACCTGTACCTGAACGCGATGCAGGCGATTGGCCGTGACGGCGTCATTCGCGTATCGGCAAGCGAAGCTGACCGTCAGCGGATGAAAATCGTCGTCGCAGATAGCGGTAAAGGGATGACTGCCGAAGAGCTGCAGGCCATCTTCACCCCCTATTTCACCACCAAAGCGGACGGCACCGGGCTGGGGCTGGCGGTGGTGCAGAATATTATCGAACAACATGGCGGGACGATCCGCGCCGAAAGTCAGCCGGGGGCCGGAGCGATATTTACGCTTTGGCTACCGATTGATGCTCAACGGAGGGAAGATGAGCAGCGATAAGGTACAGATTCTGGTTGTCGATGATGACATCAGCCACTGCACGATCCTGCAGGCGCTGCTGCGCGGCTGGGGCTATCAGGTGGCATTAGCCCACAACGGCCTGCAGGCGCTGGAGCTGATCCATCAGCAGGTCTTCGACCTGGTGCTGTGCGATATTCGCATGGCGGAGATGGACGGTATCGCGACGTTAAAAGAGATTAAAGCCTATAACCCGGCGATCCCGGTGCTGATCATGACGGCGTTCTCCAGCGTCGATACGGCGGTGGAGGCCATCAAGTCCGGGGCGCTGGATTATCTGATTAAGCCGCTGGATTTTGACACGTTACAGCAGACGTTAGTCCAGGCGCTGGCACACACCCGGCATAGCGAGGGCGAACACCCCGCCGCAGCGAGTTCGCGTTGGGGCATGATAGGCGACAGCCCGGCGATGCAGGCGCTTCTTAATAATATTACGCTGGTAGCCCCTTCGGATGCGACGGTGCTGATCTATGGAGAGTCGGGAACCGGTAAGGAACTGGTGGCGCGCGCCATCCACGCCTGCAGCGGGCGCGGTGATAAGCCGCTGGTGACGCTCAACTGCGCGGCGCTGAATGAGTCGCTACTGGAGTCGGAACTCTTCGGGCATGAAAAAGGGGCGTTTACCGGCGCGGATAGGCGACGTGAAGGGCGCTTTGTCGAAGCGGATGGCGGCACGCTGTTCCTCGATGAAATTGGCGATATCTCGCCATTGATGCAGGTCCGGCTGCTGCGGGCGATTCAGGAGCGGGAGGTGCAGCGGGTCGGCAGCAACCAGACGCTTGCCGTTGATGTGCGGCTGATCGCCGCCACCCACCGCAACCTCGCGGAAGAGGTAAGCGCCGGGCGTTTTCGCCAGGATCTCTATTACCGCCTGAACGTCGTGACTATTGAGATGCCGCCGCTGCGCCGGCGCCGGGAAGATATTCCGCCGCTGGCGCAGCACTTTCTCAAACGCTATGCCGAACGCAATCGTAAGGCGGTAAAGGGGTTCACGCCACAGGCGATGGACCTGCTGATCCACTACTCCTGGCCGGGCAACATTCGCGAGCTGGAAAACGCGGTGGAGCGGGCGGTGGTGCTACTGACCGGGGACTATATCTCCGGGCGGGAACTGCCGCTGGCGATTGCGGGTACGCCGCTGCCGTCAGGCGGGAGCGAGGAGGGGCTGATTCAGCCGCTAGTGGAAGTCGAAAAAGAGGTGATTCTGGCGGCGCTGGAAAAAACGGGCGGCAACAAAACCGAAGCCGCCCGTCAGTTAGGCATTACGCGGAAAACGCTGTTGGCGAAACTTAGCCGTTAGCCTTTTCGCGCTCAATGGCGCGCCAGCCGATATCGTTTCGGCTAAAGCTGCCATCCCAGCGAATATCGGTCAGCAACTGATAGGCGCGCTGCTGCGCCTGCGCTACGGTATCGCCCAGGGCGGTGACGCACAGTACGCGCCCGCCGTTGGTGACCACGCGCTGGTCGTCAGACAGTTTCGTGCCGGCGTGGAAGACTTTACCGTCTGCCGCTTCCTGCTGCGGCAGGCCATGGATCTCATCGCCCGTGTTGTAGTTGCCCGGATAGCCGCCGGCGGCAACCACTACCCCCAGCGATGCGCGGTCATCCCACTCGGAGGTTTTCTCATCCAGCTTGCCGGCGCAGGCGGCGAGGCACAGCGCTACCAGGTCAGATTTCATGCGCAGCATGATCGGCTGGGTTTCCGGATCGCCAAAGCGGCAGTTGAACTCAATGACCTTTGGGTTGCCCTGCTTGTCGATCATCAGACCGGCATACAGGAAACCGGTATAGGTGTTGCCTTCCGCGGCCATGCCCTTCACGGTTGGCCAGATAATACGCTCCATGGTGCGCTGATGGACTTCATCAGTCACGACCGGCGCCGGAGAATAAGCGCCCATCCCACCGGTGTTCGGGCCGGTATCGCCGTTGCCGACGCGTTTGTGATCCTGGCTGGTGGCCATCGGCAGGACGTGCTCGCCGTCGACCATCACAATAAAGCTGGCCTCTTCGCCATCGAGGAACTCTTCAATCACGATACGGTGTCCGGCGTCGCCAAAGGCGTTACCGGCCAGCATATCTTTGACCGCCGCTTCGGCTTCCTCAAGGGTCATCGCCACGATAACGCCTTTACCTGCCGCCAGACCGTCGGCTTTGATGACGATCGGCGCGCCTTTCTCCCGCAGATAAGCCAGCGCAGGCTCGACCTCGGTGAAGTTCTGGTATTCCGCCGTCGGGATATGATGACGGGCGAGGAAATCTTTGGTGAAGGCTTTTGAGCCTTCCAGCTGCGCGGCGCCTTCGGTTGGCCCAAAGATGGTCAGCCCTGCGGCACGGAACGCGTCGACCACGCCAATCACCAACGGCGCTTCCGGACCAACGATGGTCAGGTCGATATTTTCATCCTGAGCGAAGCGCAGCAGCGCCGGAATATCGGTGACGCCGATGGCGACGTTTTGCAGCGACGGCTCCAGCGCGGTACCTGCGTTGCCCGGCGCAACGTAGACGGTATCAACCAGCGGCGATTGGGCCGCTTTCCAGGCCAGGGCGTGTTCACGCCCGCCGTTGCCGATTACTAATACTTTCATCTGCAGCTCCATGAATTAATGGCGGAAGTGGCGCATATCGGTGAAGATCATGGCGATGCCGTGTTCGTCAGCGGCGGCAATCACTTCGTCGTCGCGGATAGAGCCGCCCGGCTGGATAACGCAGGTGATGCCGACCGCAGCCGCGGCGTCAATCCCGTCGCGGAACGGGAAGAAGGCATCGGAGGCCATGGCGGAGCCTTTCACTTCCAGACCTTCGTCACCGGCTTTAATCCCGGCAATTTTCGCCGAATAGACGCGGCTCATCTGGCCGGCGCCTATGCCGATGGTCATATTGTCTTTGGCATACACGATGGCGTTGGATTTGACGAATTTCGCCACTTTCCAGCAGAACAGCGCATCGCGCAGCTCTTGCTCGCTCGGCTGACGTTTACTGACCACGCGCAGTTCGCCTGCGGTGACCATACCGAGATCGCGGTCCTGAACCAGCAGGCCGCCGTTGACACGTTTGAAATCGAGACCGGCAACGCGCGCTTCCCACTGACCGCAGGTCAGTACGCGGACGTTCTGCTTCGCGGCAGTGATTTTCAGCGCTTCTTCGCTGGCGGACGGGGCGATGATCACCTCGACAAACTGGCGAGAGATGATCGCCTGCGCGGTGTCGGCATCCAGCTCGCGGTTGAAGGCGATGATGCCGCCGAACGCGGAGGTCGGGTCGGTTTTGTATGCGCGATCGTAGGCGTCAAGGATCGAGTCGCTGACGGCAACGCCGCACGGGTTAGCGTGCTTAACGATCACGCAGGCCGGTTCGTTGAACTCTTTCACGCACTCCAGCGCCGCATCGGTATCGGCAATATTGTTATAGGAGAGCGCTTTACCCTGCAGCTGGGTAGCGGTTGCCACGGAAGCTTCTTTGACATTCTCTTCTATATAGAAGGCAGCCTGCTGGTGGCTGTTTTCGCCGTAGCGCATATCCTGCTTCTTAATGAAGTTCAGATTCAGGGTGCGTGGGAAGCGGCCAGCGGCTTCTTTGCTTTCGCCGTGATAGGCCGGAACCATGCTGCCGAAGTAGTTGGCGATCATGCTGTCGTACGCGGCGGTGTGTTCGAAGGCTTTAATGGCGAGGTCGAAGCGGGTGTCCAGCGTCAGGGAGCCTTCGTTGGCGTCCATTTCATTAATGATGGCGGTGTAGTCGCTGCTCTTCACCACGATGGCGACATCTTTGTGGTTCTTCGCCGCGGAGCGGACCATGGTTGGGCCGCCGATATCGATGTTTTCCACCGCGTCTTCCAGCGAGCAGCCTTCACGAGCGACGGTTTGGGCAAACGGATAGAGGTTAACGACCACCATATCGATAGGCGCGATACCGTGCTGCTGCATGATGCCATCATCCTGACCGCGACGACCGAGGATGCCGCCGTGTACTTTCGGATGCAGGGTCTTCACGCGTCCATCCATCATTTCCGGGAAACCGGTGTAGTCAGAGACTTCGGTTACCGGCAGGCCTTTATCTGCCAGCAGGCGGGCGGTGCCGCCGGTGGACAGCAGCTCGACACCACGAGCGGAAAGCGCCTGCGCGAATTCGACGATACCGGCCTTGTCAGAAACACTGAGCAGAGCGCGGCGGACTGGACGACGTTGTTGCATGGTATTAAATCCCCAGGATTTGAACATTACAGAGAGCGTTAGGTGAGTTTTTGCCTAAAAACTCACCTAACGCACCCAACCGGGCATCCGTGTCATAGCGCGGCATTGTAACGAAAACGTTTGCGCAACGCTCGCGAATTTTTATCTTTCTCTTTAGGCCGATGGTTCTCCTTCTATATAGCTGCCGATCCGCGGGGCGTTCGGTCATGTTTTGACGCTATCCTGTGGATAATTCTGTGTGTAAAGAGGTATAAAGCGGGGTTTTGCTGGGGAATGCAGCAGTCAGTCATTTTTCTGCCATTTTTCTATTGCGGGCGCTCGAGAACTCCCTATAATGCGCTCCCACTGACACGGCGGATGTGAATCACTTCACACAAACAGCCGGTTCGGTTGAAGAGAAAAATCCTGAAAAACGGGTTGACTC
>NZ_JAIJYL010000038.1:0-31174 GCF_019753495.1 Klebsiella sp. TF21-TM
CCGGGCTTCTTCCGCGTGAAGCTGTACGCCGTGCCGCACTTCCAGGTCGAGGGGCTGGACGTCAATCTGTCGCTGGTATCTCAGATGCCCAAAGCAAAAGCATAAGGCAGGACGGGATGAAAATTTATCGTCCACTGTGGAACGAGGGGGCTTTACTATCCCCTCAACAGTTCCAGCAACAGGCTGAATGGGAGTCTTTTCGCAGTGCCGGTGCATCAGCGCTGGCGTCCCCATTCCCCTGGGGCGTGGAAATGATTGAGTTTAATGACAGTCTTCTTTCGTCCGGTCTGATTCAGATTACGCAGTTACGTCTCTGGCTGGAAGATGGTTCATTAATTGATGCGCAAAGCAGCGATCTGCCTCCAGCGCCGCGTGAGTTAGATGCCAGCCAGCTGGCAGGTCGTGATGCGGTAACTGTCGTCATTGCATTGCCGCACATGCAGCCAGGTATGAGCAACGTTGAACAGGAGGGCGTCAGTTCAGAACGGCCGCTTCGCTATCGTGAAGAGTGGGTAACATTGCAGGATGCTTTTGGCTCTGAAGAAGAATCTATAGCAGTTGCCCGGTTTAATTTCATCATCCGGTTTGCCCATGAAAGCAATGATTCCTGGAAAGTGTGTCCGGTCGCAAGACTGATTCGGGATGGACATAATGCGTGGCGACAGGATCCATCTTTTATTCCTCCAGTGGCGTCATTTGGAGCAAGCCCGGTCCTTCACGAACGTCTGGTGCTGCTTAATCGCCAGTTACGCTCCCGACGCCAGCGTCTGATGACGATGCGCCGAGAAAGCAACGAAAGGCTCGCCGATTTTGCCGTCGCCGATGTTTCCCTTTTCTGGTTGCTGAATGCACTGAATTCTCACGCCACAGTGCTGACAGAATACGAACGTTTTCCTTCCCGTCCGCCTGAACAGGTGTGGGCTGAGCTCGCTCGTCTGGCAGGTAGCATGCTGACCTTTTCCCTGGACCATGATCTGGACGCCATACCGGGTTATGACCACGAGGAGCCAGCTAAGGCGTTTCCTCCGCTGTTTGACCTGATAGCTGGTTTGCTGGAGGCAAGTCTGCCATCCCGGGTCATTGCTCTGGAAATGACCCGCCCGGACGGACAGACCTGGAAGGCCAACCTCCACGATATCCGACTGCGTGAAGAGGCCGATCTCTATCTCTCTGTACGCTCGGATATCCCGGCCTGGCAGGTTGCCGAGAAATTTCCGGCACTCTGTCAGGCAGGTTCACCTGATGATGTCCGCGAGATCTATGGTGCTGCGCTCAAGGGGATCCCGTTGATACCGGTGAGCAGGGTACCGGCAGCGTTGCCTGTACGCATGGAAAACCAGTACTTCGCACTTGATATAGAAAGCCCCGCTGCGCATGAAATGCTGGAGCAGGGGGTGTGTATGTTCTATGTGCCTGAGTTACTTGGCGATTTGGAACTTGAACTGTTTGCGGTATTGCGCTCATGAGACAGGATATCGATATCGACCAGCTAATGACGGAGACCTGGCTTACCGTCACCATGCTTAAGAAAGGCGCCATCACGCTTAATGGCTCCGCGCTTTACAACAGATGCGTTAAACAGGTTGAAAGTGTGCGGGAAGCGCTGGAGCGTGCCGGTTATGACGACGCCAGTGTGGATCATATTTCCTACGCACAATGCGCCCTGCTGGACGAAACGGTGATGAGCCGTAAGCCCGGAGAAAACGAAGGAGGAGAGGAGCCGAAAGTAGACGAAGGCCAGATGGTCTGGCGTAAAGCGCCACTTCAGGCCCGTTTTTTTGGCTCGCTTCGGGCTGGTGAAGCACTATGGGATCGCATTGCAGAGGTTCTGCGTCAGCCCTCACCGAACCCGGCCGTTTTAACCTGCTATCACCGGGTGATAGCGCTGGGCTTTCAGGGGTTATACAGCCTGAAGACGGTCAGCCAGTCACAGCGGGATGAGGTAGTGAAAGCCCTTTCTGAACGGGTTTCTCCGCCTGATGCAGGCCTGTCTCTGGTTGTTCACCGGAGGGGGACACATCGCTGGAGTCTGATGCGCTCAGTCTGGTTCTGGATAGTGCTGGCCGTCATTCTTACCGGCGTTATCTGGTGGGGGGGGCACCTCTGGCTCCAGTCTCTTTTGTCAGCACAAATACCGGAGCTGCATGGCTAATGCGTAGAACAGTCATCATTTCGGTAGCCCTACACACCTTAGCAGCCGTAGCCGCGCTACTGTGGTTGCTGTGGTATTTCATTCCGACAGGCAACGTTTTCAACGGTCTGTCCACTCTGCTGATCCTCGTTCTGGCAGGCTGGTATGTGTTTAAAAACTGTTGGAGCGAAGTGCCCACATTCGACGTTACCCTCCCGGCCGCTGAACTGCCTTTAACCGACGCCCAGGGCCCCGTTGTACTGGTGTGTGGTGACATGCTGGAAGCGTTATTTCAGGGCGGTCCTCTGCGTAAAACAGCCCAGGGATGGTGGCTGCGGGCCGGTGACGTCAACCGGTTAACTGACGTTGTCCGCAGTATCCAGACGCAATTCCCGCGCCAGGTCGGTCAGCTCTCGGTGATGTACCGCTGCCTGCCAGATCATCATCAGGATGAAGCCGTTCTTCGTTCCACACTGAAAACGCTCCGCCAGCAGTGTAAGCAGATTAAATCCCTGACGGGTTTCACTCTGCCTGTTGTGTTGAGTGCAGAATTTTCCGGGCCTGAAACGCCGTGGATAATCGTTCGGGGTGATAAACCGATTGTCTGTCCGGTTAATGATTCGCCGCAGGATCTCATCGACTGGCAGCAGGCGGAAGACAATCTCCTGGCGCTGCCAGCCGTCAGTGAGGCATTTTCCTTTATCCGTAATACGCTGGCTGATGAGCTGGAAAAGCCTGATCGGTTAACGCCTCCTGAACGAGCATTCTCCGTGGCAATGCGCCTCGGTACCGTCCTTCCCGGGACAGAGTCAGTCTGGGCCGACTGGCTATATACCCGCACCTGTTTACATTTTTTCCGAAAAACAGGGCAGACAGCACCGGCAAGTTTGTTTCCGGATGCGGTTCTGCCGCTGCTGGCACCTTTTGCTTCAACGGTGCAGGGGGGCCAGCGTACCCGTCGCCTGATCCTGCTGATGTGGCTGTGTGCCCTGACCGCATTGGGTATGTCTGCGCTCAATAATCGTGACCTCATCCGTCAGGTGAGTACCGATTTACAGCGCTGGAATGCAATCCCGATGAACCACTATCGCCCTAAGGCAGAGTCACTGGCCGCCCTGAAGCAGGATGCGCTCCTGCTTGAACGCTGGCAGCGCCAGGGTGAGCCTTTGTGTTACAGCCTGGGCTATTACCCGGGCCAACGTCTGTGGCTGGCCTTGCAGCAGGCTATCGATACCTGGACGCCGCCACCCGCCCCTGAACCGAAACCGGTACCGAAAATTGTACGACTTGACAGCATGTCACTGTTTGACTCCGGCAAATCAGTACTCAAAGACGGCTCAACCAAAATACTCGTCAACGCACTGGTAGGGATTAAAGCCAGACCGGGCTGGCTGATCGTGGTCAGCGGTCATACAGACAATACCGGCAGCGTTCAGCTAAATCAGACCCTGTCTTTGCAAAGAGCTGAGGCCGTCCGTAACTGGATGCGTGATACCGGGGACGTACCGGAAAGTTGCTTTGCCGTGCAGGGTTACGGCGACAGTCGACCAATTGCATCAAACGACACGCCTGATGGCCGTTCGCATAACCGGCGTGTCGAGATCAGTCTGGTACCGCAGGCTGACGCCTGTCGTCTGCCTGGCGCAAAACACGCGTCACAGGATGTACGTGACGTTTCTACTCGAGAAATGGAGAAGTAAGCATGGCAATCCCGGTTTATCTGTGGCTGAAAGACGACGGTGGTGCGGACATTAAAGGTTCCGTGGACGTGAAGGACCGTGAGGGCTGCATTGAGGTGGTGGCGCAGGAGCATAACCTGTACATCCCGACCGATAATAACACCGGCAAGCTGACCGGAACCCGTATCCACACGCCGTTCCTGTTCACCAAAGAAATCGACGCTTCCAGCCCGTATCTGTACAAGGCGGTGACCACCGGCCAGACCCTGAAATCTGCTGAATTCAAGTGGTACAAAATCAACGACGCGGGTCAGGAAGTAGAGTACTTCAACACGAAGCTGGAAAACGTCAAACTGGTGAAAGTTGCACCGAAAATGCACGACATCAAGGATCCTTCTTTCGAGAAACATAACCACCTTGAGCAGATCGAACTGCGCTACGAAAAAATCACCTGGACCTACAAAGACGGCAACATCATTCATTCCGATTCCTGGAACGAACGCACCACAGCATAAGATTCTGGCGGGCAGATCCCTTCTGTCCGCCTTTTTGTTTTGCTCCGCACAGCGCCTGCCAGACAGACGCTTTGCAGAGCAGGCTCACAATTTATCGGCATGAACCTTATGGGCATCGGTTGACGGCCAGGGGCGGTAGCGTGCCTGAACAAGAGGGAACGACATGGAACATCATTCAGCAGTCCTGCTACGACGACTTAACCCTTATTGCGCCAGAGCACTGGAGGGAGCGGCTTCTTTATGTCAGACCCGTGCGCATGCAGAAATCACGCCTGAGCACTGGCTGCTGAAACTGCTGGAGCAGGGGGAAGGTGACCTGACCGTTCTTACCCGGCGCTATACGGACTTACTGAGTCTTGAGCACAACCTGTCAAAACGCGTTGTTGGTCAGCACGCGGCGCTGAACGCCATTGCCCAGCGCCTGAGGGCGTCAAAAACCGGCCTGACGCCGGAAAACGGACCGCAGGGGGGCTTTTTACTGGTGGGTCCAGGCGGAGTGGGCAAAACAGAAACGGCGCTGGCACTTGCTGACGTTATGTATGGTGGTGAGAAATCGCTTATTACCATCAACCTGTCTGAATACCAGGAGCCGCATACGGTCTCGCAGTTGAAAGGCTCCCCTCCCGGGTATGTCGGATATGGTCAGGGCGGCATTCTCACCGAGGCAGTCCGTAAGCGTCCGTATAGCGTGGTGCTGCTCGATGAAGTGGAGAAGGCCCATCGGGATGTGATGAACCTGTTTTATCAGGTCTTTGACCGGGGCTTTATGCGGGACGGGGAAGGGCGTGAAATTGATTTTCGCAATACCGTGATCCTGATGACGTCCAACCTGGGCAGTGACCCGCTGATGCAGTTACTGGAAGAGCAACCAGAAGCTACTGAGAGCGATCTTCATGAGTTGTTACGCCCGATCCTGCGCGATCATTTCCATCCAGCGCTGCTGGCCCGCTTCCAGACGGTGATATACCGCCCGCTGGTAATGGATGCCATGCGAACCATCGTCGGCATGAAGCTGGCGCAGGTGAGTACGCGACTGCAACGCCACTACGGCATTTCCACTCACACTGGTGAAAGCCTCATCGACACCCTGACGATAGCATGTCTGTTGCCGGATACCGGTGCCCGTAACGTCGACAGCCTGCTTAACCAGCGGATCCTGCCGGTTCTGAGTCAGCAGTTATTGAGCCATATGGCGGCAAAACAAAAGCCGTCCTCGCTACAGCTGACCTGGGATGATGAACAGGGCATTGTGCTGGAATTAGATGAACAGGCAGAAGGAGAGGCGTCATGAGCGGAACACTTATCAGGAAGGCCACCGACGCGGTGCAACAGCTGTCAGGGCAGTCACGTTATCGGGTTGATGTACATGAATGCAGTGATTTCCTTGATGTTCTGCGTTACAGCGCGGTGGAATCACTTAGCCAGCCATGGCGTTATGACGTGGCGGTTACCTGCTCCTCTAAAGATATTGCCTGTGAGTCGTTATTGCTGAAACCGGCGTCATTTACTTTCCAGACCCCGATGTTTGACGGGACACCAGCTCTGCCGGTACGGACGGTTTTTGGCGTAGTGGAGTCCTTTCGCCGCGTGTCCACCTCGAATGATGAGACCCGTTATGCACTGACGATCGTTCCCCGTATTGCCCTTCTGGACTATACGAAAGGGAGCGCGATCTACCTCAACCAGTCGGTCACTGAAGTGGTTGAACAGGTGCTGCGTAAACACGGGCTGGAAGGGCCTGATTTTGAGTTCCGGCTCTCCCGGGAATATCCATCCCGGGAGCTCATCACCCAGTGGCGGGAAACCGATCTTGAGTTTATCCAGCGCCTGCTGGCGGAAGTGGGCATTTACTGGCGCTATGAAATGGACAGCCGTCTTGAACAGGACGTGGTGATTTTCCAGGACAGCCAGGAGCAGTATGAATTTGGCATCACGCTACCGCTACGCAACCAGGCCGGGATGAGTGACAGCGGGCAGGAGAGCATCTGGGATATTCAGGCTGCATACAATGTTGTGAGTGGAAGTGTGGCCACCCGGGACTACAACTACCGTGAAGCGCTACAACCTCAGGACAGTGCCGAGTGCATTTTCATCAAGGAAGGGATCACCGCCGGGGAAACGTACCATTATGCGGAACCCTTCCTGACGGCAGGTGACGCTGATAGCCCGGAGACCGGGGCATACTTCGCCCGCCTGCGTCACGAACGCATTCTGAATGCGCAATATCAGGTCACCGGGCACTCCTCCAGCCCTCATCTGGCTCCGGGTCAGGTACTGGAAACGGACGGAACGCTTCCCGATGCCGTCAGGGAAGGCATCGTCATCACCACGGTGCGCACCAGCGGTTCGCGCAAAAGTAGCTTTACGCTGACGTTTGAGGGTATCCCCTACAGTGAAACCGTTTGTTATCGTCCGGCGCTGCTCAGTCGCCCGGTAATATCCGGATCGCTGCCTGCCCGGGTGGAAAGCACACAGAAAGGCGACACCTGTTCCTGGCTCGATCCGGACGGGCGTTACCGGGTAAAACTGGACTTTGACCGCAGCAGTTCTGAACAGGGCTATGCCTGTGTGTGGCTGCGGCTGGCGAAACCGTATGCCGGTGATACGTACGGATTCCACTCCCCGCTTATCGACGGAACGGAAGTGGCCGTCGTATTTGACGGCGGAGATCCGGATCGTCCCTACATCGCTTATGCCCTGCATGATTCAGAACATCCGGACCCTGTCACCAGTGAGAATCATACGCGGAACGTGTGGCGTACCCCGGCGAACAATAAGCTGCGGATGGAGGATAAGCGCCAGGAAGAGCATATCAAGCTCGCGACGGAGTACGGCAAAACGCAGCTGAACATGGGGCACCTGGTCAATGGCCAGCGTGAAAAACGCGGGGCCGGTTTTGAACTGCGAACGGATGAGTATGGCGCGGTTCGTGCGGCAAAAGGGCTGTTCCTGACGGCGGATGCCCAGGCCAAAGCCCGGGGCCCGGTGCTGGAAATGGCCCCTGCCATCAACCAGATTAACCAGGCCAACAGCCAGATGCAGGCGCTGAACAGCGCAGCTGAAGCCGCCGGAGCCCTGGTCTGCGACATCAATACCCAGATTAGTTTTGTGACCGACAAAATCAAAGACCTCCAGTCTTCGGTCCTGCTGGGTAGTGCTCCGCAGGGGGTGGCACTGACCTCAGGTGAACATCTTCAGCTCAGCAGCACCCGCAATACCATGATCAATGCCGGTCAACATCTTGATATCGGTGCGATGAAGCAGCTGTCTGTGACGGTGGAAAAAGCGTTAGGACTGTTTGTCCATAAAGACGGGGCGAAGCTGGTTGCCAACCAGGGAGACATCGAGATTCAGGCTCAGCACAACACGATGGCCCTGTTTTCTGAAAAGCAGCTGACGGTGACCAGCAGTGAAGACGAAATTATTATCAGCACCCCGGAAACCCTGACACTGAACGGTGGCGGGTCTTACCTGAGACTGAGTAAGAACGGCATTGAGCATGGTTCCGAAGGGATGATGGTGATGAAGGTAGCGAGTTACCTTGTGCCTGGAAGTGGCAGCAGTCTGCCACTGGAAACGCCGGATTTTAAAACGACGGACGTGACGGTCACGACAAAAAATTCCGCCAAATGGACCTGTGAATAGCATGGAAGGTGATTTATGGCAGCAAAGTTACCCAAAATCAGTTACCCCGTACCGTCAAACAAAAATGGTCATCCATTTTCCTCTGTGGAAGAGTTGTTATCGACGATCGGCGGAGAAAGCTCAGGACTGTATCTGGTGGGAAGTCAGGGAATGTGGCATGGCGGTATCCATATTACCGATGCCACCATTCCCTGGTGCGCCCTGAGTACTGACAGTGAAGCTGAGAATGAATATTGCCGCGAGCTCTATAAAGGGGAACAATTTATTCGTTGTATGGCGGATGGTGAGATTGTTGCCTGGCGCGTATGTAAGGATTATGAGAGCGCAGCGATTGAATGGCGCGGTGAGAAGCTGTTCCTGTCGACCTCTTTTGTGCTGGTGAAACATTATATCCAGCCGGGTGATACTGAAGAAAGTGAACTGACATTTTTCACGCTGTATATGAATCTGGCGCCTTATGCTGCTTATGCGCAGCAAGGAAGCCGGTCTGACAGAAAAGTGGCTGGCGTCCAGCGCTATTACGCCAGTGCGGAAGATTTGCAGGCAGGGCGCGCAGCCGGAAAACTGGGGAAAGACACGATAGTCACGCTGAGTGACACTATTGTGACTCGCAGCAGCGACCAGCGTCAGTTTACCGAAGTAACCATTACCCGTGAGATGAAGAATACAGCGGGAGAAACACTTGCCGCAGGTACCCGAATCTGGACGGTATCAGACCAGGGGTATTTGAAAGCAACAGAATCGGTGCCTGTTCCGTCCTGGTGGAAAAAATGTACACCGGCTTTCACTAATGAGTCAGAAGGCGTTGTGAACTGCACTTCGCGTACAAACTGGGCGTACTATCTGAGCAGTGACGATGTTCTGCAATATAAAAATGCAGGCAGCCTGGTAGCCGATTTCCCACTTTCATACGAGCCCGGTAATACCGCACAGCAGGTCATCCGTCCAGGTAAGAATCCAGGCGATGCAGCAAGAACATTCAGTCTGGTCACGCTGGGCCGGGATAAGGATAAGTTGAAAAAGGGAGACCGGGTATGGGTAGTATCAGACGGCGACAGCCTGACGCCAGTTGCACCGGCAGCATCCGGTAGTGGACCCGTTTTTAATGATGTGTATGTACCTTCAGATCCTGTACCGGTCAATGCCGGAGACAGTCTTGGGCATATGGGTTTTTATCAGCTACCGGAAGAAAACGGCAAGCGCTCGCGCTACCAGGTACATATAGAGTGCCTGAGCATGGATGATATGGAGAAGTTCATCACTAATCCTGGAAGAGCAGGAGAGGATGCGCCGGTGTATCTGACCTGGAAAGCCGATGCCCCACTATCTGACAAGAGCGATTCCGGAATAACAGCAGGTGGTCGAAAAACAAAGACTCCGGGGATCCTGACGCTGGCAAAAGTCCCAGGTGTTGATGCCGGGGGGGATACGCTGACCAGTAACCAGGACGCTGCGTATTATCAGATACGCCCGGAAGGTGGCTGGTTACCTGCCGCCAGCGTCCAGAAAGTGTCGCAGTACGCGTTAGGTGAGCTCGGGTTTGTGACGCTGAATAAAGCCCCAGCGAGCTTTGACCTGATTGACGGGATAAAACAACCGAATAACGTGGTGAAGGGTATTCTGGAGCAGTTGTATAAAGCGGCACAGGATGAAACGCGTACCACTCATGCCCTGAACAAATATAACTATCAGCGATTGCTGGAGATGATCGACAGTAACCATGACGGCTATTACTCGGAGCAGGAATATCTACAGGCGGTACATAATACTTCTTACCGCGACCGCTTATATCGTGTGATAGCGAAGCACGCCAGTGAATGGTACTGCGGCAAGGATGACCCGCTCTGGAAGAGCTACCTGGAGACATTAACCACGGATGCGCCGTTGTGGAAAAAGTATCTGGAAGCGTTTCTGGATAAAATGACGTGGATGAAGGCGGTGGCTGGGAAGGGCGTGGCACTGGGGGCGGAGCCGTGGCATATGCACCCGATTGTGTTTTTGGAAGCAATAAAACATTCATCTAAATGGTTTGATATCGAAAAATTTATTAAAAAGTATAAAGAAAAACATTCAGTAGTTTTTGGGTTTTATGATCGCGGAAACAAAATAACCATCCCTGCATTGACTCAGGATTCTGAAGAGTCATTGCGTACGCTGTTAACTGAAATGAAGAAGCAGTATTATGATTATTTTGACGATTTTAATGAAAAGTTCGTTTCCTATATGCTTGCTACAATAAGAATAGAGTCTTATGCCTACAGGCAAAAATTGTTCTTTAAACCAATTAGCGAGTCTATTTCATATGATAAGGCGGAAGTAGATTATGGTTCAGGGCCAACGGCATCTAACCGACAAAGAGCTATATTGAACCACAATACCAATATTGGTGATGGTTATAAATATCGCGGTCGTGGTTTAGTTCAGTTAACATGGAAAATTTCCTATGAGAAATTCAAGTCTATAACAGGTATAGATATTGTTGCTAATCCAGATCTTTGTCTTGAAATAAGCACTGCTGTTTCGATTATGATGAAAGGGATGAAAGATGGCGGTTTTAGAGCCGGACATTCACTTGATGTTTATTTGGGGGCAGGTAAACATGATTATTTTAATGCAAGGTTGATCATCAATGGTTATCGAGATGGTATTCCCGATAAAGCTAATGAATTTAAAGATTATGCTGAGCTATTTGAGGTGGTAATAAATGAAACGCTTTAAAAGCATGTGGTTTCTTATTTTATGTATTTGCTCTTTTTATGTGCATGCAAATGATGACTTAGATGTTACTAACTGTTCTTTAAGGGAAAGTCCGTCTTGCGAAATTTTAATTAAAATGGAACAGAATGGGGATGAATTATCTTACGAAGTTGAATTGGTAGATTCTGAAAATGAAAAAAAAATATTCCCTTATTTTGATATGAACGAAACAACAGAAAGTGTCACTTTGCAAAAATATGGAGAGAGATACGTTTTTCTGAAATATTATCTTGATAGTTCCAAGGCTATGGAATTTATTGCTTTTAAGTATAAAAATAAACTCCTTTCACCTGTAAAATATTATTATTTTGAGAGTTCCGTTGATTTCAGTAATAACGTAAAGAAATGGTCTGGCAAGGAATGCGACACAACGACAGGAAAAATTCCTGAAAAAAAAGATGGCTTATTATTACAGGTTGCCTCGGAGTTATGTGTTAATAAAATTAAGTTGGCATACGCTCCAAATAAATATGTGAAAAACGATGTCTTATTTTATCTGTCGAAAATTACCAATGGTGTTGAAAAAAAACAAATCCCTGTAATCGCCCTCGATAGTAAAGATGTTGATGCTATAAATTTGAATGATATTGGATGTTTAAGTAACTGTGATGCAGACGTTGATTCAGCTAATTATATAGGGAGGTTGAACGGAAAATTTAGAATAGCAATGCACCTCAAATATGATAAAGATAGCGCTTCAGGTTTCTATTTTTATGAAAAAATGAAGAAAAAAATAAATGTAACCGGTCGTCGGAATGGTGCGAGATTGACGTTGACAGCCTATGTTCCTGAGGGAATAGAGACATTTGACGGTCTATTAGAAAAGGGACAGTTTGAAGGGGTATGGTCAAATGCAGCAGGGAATAAAAAATATCCCTTTACCTTTTATATGAAACTTATCCAGTAAACAACAATCGATATTGCTGGTATCAAACAGCCGGACAACGTGGTGAAGGGTATTCTGGAGCAGTTGTATAAAGCAGCACAGGAGGAATCCAGGACCACTCACGCGCTGAACAAGTATAACTATAAACGCCTGCTGGAGTTGATAGACAGTAATCACGACGGGTATTACTCGGAGCAGGAGTATCTTCAGGCGGTTCATAATGTGTCGTACCGCGATCATCTGTACCGTGTGATTGCGAAGCACGCCAGTGAATGGTATTACGCTAAGGATGACCCGCTCTGGAAGAGCTACCTAGAGACATTAACCATGGATGCGCCGTTGTGGAAAAAGTATCTGGAAGCGTTTCTGGATAAAATGACGTGGATGTAGGCGGTGGCTGGGAAGGGCGTGGTACTAGGACCGGAGTCGTGGCATATGCATCCGATTTCGTTTTTATCAGCTTTATTATCCGATGGTGATCAAGTTATTACATACGAGCAATTAAAATTAATGCTTCCTTCCGATCGAGAAAGAGAAGTTAGTATTTATTTGGAACCGTTGAATGAAACTATGAGATTATTTGAAATAAATACGACTTTACGGAAATCACATTTTATGGCCCAAATTCTCCACGAAACAGGTTTTTTCAGATATACAGAAGAAATAGCTTCTGGAAATGCATATGAAGGTTGTAGTGATCTCGGTAATACTCATGTCGGAGATGGACCACTATTTAAAGGTAGGGGATTGTTACAGATTACTGGCCGTGATAATTACACAAAGTGCCAGGAATATCTCAGGGCTAAGCTTAATGACAGTACGTTTGACATAACGTCGTCAGTTTCTAGCGCAAAACAGTTATCAGAAAATCCACGGTATGCCGCATTAGCATCTGGATATTTTTGGAAGTATATAAAACCTAAGTTAAACGACACAGTTGACAGGGATGATATTTATTGGGTTTCAGTTTATGTCAATGGATGGGTGGTCCAAGATCATCCTTATTATCCAGACAAAGCTAGAGAGCCGAATCATATGGATGATCGAGTTAATAAATTATCTATCGCCAAGAATGTATTTGGCCTGGAGTGAGTTTAATGAAAAATGTATCTTTATTATTAACTATATGCGCATTGCCATTATTTTGTAGTGCTTCGGATGTGATGAGTGCTAATTATTCAGTTTCTTCGGTGTATAGTGGGGCCATTGGAAAGAGTAATATTACAATGAATCTTATTACTTCCGGAGAAACTGTCTCTGGAAGTTATATGTATGATAAATATAAAAATAGGATCTTGCTAAACGGAGTAGTAAATTCTAATTCTATTGAGTTAAAAGAAAATACAAATAGCGGCACTGCTGCTATAACACTTGTTCATACAGATGAGGGTTATACAGGTAATTGGTGTGATAAAAATGTGTTCCTGTAACAATTCAAAGCAATAATTCATTCAAAGACGGTGAATTAAATATATTAAGTCTGATGACTCTGATATAGGCGCTTATAAAATAAACTTAATATTTAATAATAAAAATGCAAGCATAATTGTTACTGATGCTATAGATCCACCATCTTTGGAGTTTGTGGATATTAATGGTGATGGTTTTTACGACTTGGTAGTCAGAACGGATCATCGTCCAAATAATGGTAGTCAGACAGTTTATCTCTCAGATGATAATGGTTTGACTGAAGATAAGAGCTTATCAAAAGAAAATGGCACCCTTGTATATAACCCTTATAAAAAACTCATTGCTTTTAATTCAAAAGACGATTGCTGCAATAAATTTAATAAAGTTATTTACTTTTTTGATAATGGTAAAACAGTGAAGGTTGATAATATATTCTTTGACTACTCATCTAACGAAGGTAAAAATTCCAGAGGTGATAATGTTTCAAAGGATAAATTCGAGTCTTACTAAATTTTTGTCGAAAGTAAATTTGGTAGGGCAATATGGCTATATCAATGAAAAAGGTTCACCTCTTATATCTTGGGTCAGGGCTGAAACACTTGAGTAATTAATATTATTTTATTCTTTCCTGCATACAATAAATAGATGGAGATACAAATGTTGCAGATTATTCGAAAAGGCGACAAAACCACTCACGGCGGTTCAGTCATCACCTGTTCTGGCACCATGATATTTGGTGGGATTGGCGTGGCGCGTAAAGGTGATATGGTTTCCTGCCCGATACCAGGACATGGCCCGACAACCATCATCGAAGGTAACCCTGATTATCTTGATAACGGGATCCCTGTTGCTTTTCACGGTCATAAATGTGGTTGTGGCTGCACATTAATCAGTTCTTTTGCTCCTGCAAAGGTTGCCTGAGTATGCCAGTCCTGCTGGATACCATTCCTGAAAAAGCGGCGAAGGTTCCACGACCTGATACCCGCTGCTGGCTGCTATTCCTGGCATTTGTCATGTCAGGAGGGATTGCGTTAACGCTATGGAACTGGACGACAGAACGCACTGGCTTTATTTTCTGGTTTACTGCGCTAGGATTGCCTTTCTGTCTCTGGGGACTGCTTTTCTCCCTGCGCCGGTTTGCATACAAAGCAGAGCAGGTGGGGGCTGAGTCCCGGAATGTGGAGCGCGAAGCGCTTATTGATCGCGAAACTCGTCGGGGTCAGCGCTGTGCCTGGATACTCGATACATGCGTTCAACACTTTTCAGGAAATAGTCCCGGTGCACTGGTGAGAGCACTTAATCATACCGTTACAGCTTCAGAGGCCTCAACGCCACGGGGTTCCAGAACCGCTGTCAGGTATGCAGCCTTAGCCAGTTTTCAGTCAGATCTGGATACAGAGCTCATTTCCGCGACGTCAACATTCGTTGCCCATGTAAAAAAAATTACCGACACCCTACCGAAGGATATTCCCTGCTGTCTGATGCTGGACTGCGACGACGATATCCTGGAACAGGTGGAGAAACACCTTAAAAATGAACTCGCTGCAAAAACAGGACGGGTTTTCAGGCTTCTTGCGGGCAAAGGTCTAGCAGCGTTTGATGCCTGGCTGGATAACCGATGGGAGCATCCGGGCATTCTTGTCGCAGTGACGTTTTCATTGCCGGCGGAGCCTGATGAAGGTGATGCCGATGCCATTACTCTCGTGGTGCTCAGCAACCGTAAGGCTGCTGGCTATCCAGATGCAGTACGCCTGCATCGCCCAGAAAAGGGACAGGAAACCCGACTTGTAAAAACGCTGAAAAGGGCACTGTTATGGGCTGCAACACCTCCTGAAGCGCTAAAAACGGCCTGGTATACAGGTCCAGTCCTTTCAAGCGGAAGTGGATGGAATATGGCTTGTGAAGATAACGGGGTGACATTCAGTTTGTCAAAAGACAATCATGGTATTGATCCCGCTCTGGGATATGCCAGACGTTCCGCCCCCTGGCTTGCCATTACTCTTGCCTCAGTTGCATGTAGCGATAATGGCCCCCAGGTTATCGCCGCCCAACCCGTCGCTGACAAGGACGACATCTGGGTCGCCGTCATCACCAAAGAAGAAGTTCGCAAGGAATCGCCTAAGAATGTCTAAGGTAAAAGTAAAAACACTCATCGGCTCCGTTGTGACTGTCGCCTTTTTCCTGACAGCCATCGTGGCATTTTTGTTTTATGCCTTTCCGGAAAATGTGGCCTCAGCCACCGGCTTCGGGCCGTATGACAGTCAACAAATACTCACATTCTGCGCCATTATGGTTGCGGCGATGTTTTTACTCGGCTGGCTGACAGAGAAGGCTTTCGACTTCGCCGGTAAATCCGGGTTGTATTTCCAGTGGGGGCAGAAAAAGGCTGAGAGTATCACTCCGGTGGCAAACACCATTCTCAGTGAAGAAGATGACGATGAGCTGGTCTTCAGCGAAGACGCCGTGTCTGAACACCTGCGCTTTCGCTATGGACGCCGCTGGCAGCGTAAAGTGCGACTCCTGCTGGTGATGGGCAACCCGGACGACGTCGAGAAAGCGGCCCCGGGTCTGCGTCATGACCTCTGGCAGGAAGGCGACGGCAACGTACTGATTTATGGCGGTGATGCGCAGTCACTTCCGGATGAGAACTTCCTTTCAAAACTGAAGCGCCTGCGATCTCGCCAGCCGGTTGATGGCATTATTCAGGTGATGAGTACTTCAGCCCTCCCGACAGATAGCGAACGGGATGCTTTCTTGCGTTGCCGCCAAAAAGCCGATCATCAGCTGGGCTGGCAGGCGCCTGTCTGGCTGTGGCTGACTGACAAAGCCAAAGGTGCTCAGCAGGACGCGGACACGGCTGCGACAGGGGTGATATTCGGACCGGAAGGCACTGTAAAAGATGCGGATAAGGCATTGACTACGCTGTGCCAGCGCCTGCAAAAAGCCGGTATGGCACAGATACTGAATAATCCGGTTCATAACGGCCTGCTCCAGTTATCTTTCCGCCTGCAACACGAACTGAAAGCCAGTCTGACCGTTTTGCTCAGCGGGTTGATGCAGGGATCTGCGGCCTGGCGTTTACGCGGAGTCATGTTCAGCCCTGAGATGGCCGTTGCCGGAACGGTGACGAACACGCGCCTCGACACGCCGACATGGAAAGCCGTCATTGATGACTGTGATGCCGTCAGCGGCAGGAAGCTGGGCGTCGACTGGCTGAAGATGCTGAGGTTAATTCTGCTTTCCCTGATTGTCCTGTGGGGGGCCGGTACCTTGCTGTCCCTGATCGTTAACCGTACCCAGATTTATGAGGCACAGGAAACGGCGAGGCAGGCAGCGGATACCGCAAAACCACTGGCTGAACGCCTGCACAACCAGCTTGTACTACAGCAAGCCATTGCCCGTCGGCAACATCGTGAGGCGACCGGCGCCCCATGGTACACGCGCTTTGGTCTTAATCAGGACAGTGAAACGCTGGCTGCTCTCTGGCCGCTGTATGCGATAAACAACGCACAGCTGATGAGGGATGCCACCGCAGATTATCTCAGGCAGTTGCTGAATGCTTTTGTGCAACTGCCTCCTGCCAGTGATGCCCGTACGCAGGGCACACAGCACACCTATGACGTGCTCAAAAGTTATCTGATGCTGGCCCGTCCTGACAAAGCAGATGCAGACTGGCTGGCAAAAAACGTACTGGTAGCCTGGCCGAAGCGTCAGAATGTGGCGGATGGCACATGGCAGGACCTGGCACCGAAACTGCTGGGTTTCTACGCACAGAACCTCCCGGCTCATCCGGAATGGAAAATTAAGCCTGACGCGGAATTAATCAGCACGGTCCGTCAGATCCTGCTCAAGCAGATTGGCCAGCGGAACGCTGAGTCCGGGTTATATCAGGACATGCTGAAGCGCGTGGCCAGCAACTGGCCTGATTTAACGCTTGCAGATATGACCGGCGACACTGATGCCTCAACGGTATTCAGCACTGACGAAGTCGTCCCGGGAATGTTTACGCGTCAGGCCTGGGAAGTGCAGGTTCAGGATGCGATTAACGAGGTCGTCAAGACACGCCGCGATGAAATTGACTGGGTACTGACGGATAAGACGCACCAGACAAGGAGCGATATCTCCCCGGAGGCGCTAAAGGCCCGCCTGACTGAACGCTATTTTACCGATTTTGGTAACGCCTGGCTGAACATGGTCAACAGCATTCAGTGGCAGGAAGCTACGTCACTTTCCGAAGCGATTGCCCAGCTCAATCTGATAGGCGATGTCCGCCAGTCACCGCTGGTTGCCCTAATGAACACGCTGGCCTGGCAGGGGAAAACGGGGGGGAAGGGAGAACGACTTGCCGACTCGATAGTGGACTCAGCGAAAAAACTGATCGGTCAGAAAAAAAATGCCAGACAGTTTATTGAACAGGCACAGGGCCCTAAAGGTCCGCTCGATGGCGTGTTTGGACCGCTGATGGGGCTGATGGAAGGTAAAGATGGCACAGGTGCCAACGGTAACCTCAGTTTCCAGTCCTGGCTGGCTCGCGTAACCCAGGTGCGGCTCAAGCTTCAGCAGGTCACCAGCGCCCCGGATCCGCAGGCTATGTCGCAGATGCTGGCCCAGACAGTATTCCAGGGCAAAGCCATCGATCTGACCGATACCCGCGATTACGGCAGTCTGGTTGCGGCGAGTCTGGGTCAGGAGTGGAATGGATTTGGCCAGTCGTTATTTGTGCAACCGCTGGATCTGGCCTGGCGGCAGGTACTTGCCCCGGCTGCACGTAGCCTCAATGCCCGCTGGCAGACAACTATTGTCGAACAGTGGAATAAGGCCTTTGCGGGACGATACCCCTTTAAAGCCACCGGCAGCGATGCCTCGCTGCCGTTACTGGCTCAGTTCCTGCGTAGCGACTCGGGTCGAATCACTACTTTCCTGAAAACTAATCTTGGCGGGATCATCCACCTGGAGGGGAATCGCTGGATCGTTAACCCCTCCACAAGTCAGGGGATGGTTGTCAGTCCGGATTTCCTCCGGGCGATTAATCAGCTGGCGGAACTGTCAGATATCGTGTTCTCTCAGGGCGATGCGGGTGTTCACTTCGAACTGATGGCGCGACCTACACGGGATGTTGCCAGAGTGCAGTTAATCCTCGATGAGCAGAATCTGGACTTTTTCAACCAGATGGAAAGCTGGCAGAAATTCACCTGGCCGGGGAATACTTACTACCCCGGCGTATCGCTCAGCTGGCGAAGCGTCAACAGCGGTATGCAGCTCTATGCAAACAACCAGGGTAACTGGGGTTTCATTCGCCTGCTGGACAAAGCCCTAATCACGCCTCTTGATGCGAGCCGCATTCAGCTGATGTGGATCACGCCCGATGGGAATCCACTGAAGTTTGTGATGCGCAGCGAGCTGGGCGACGGTCCTCTGGCGTTACTGAAGCTTCAGGGTTTCACGCTGCCTGAAACCATATTTACGGTTGTAGCCAGCGCTGAAGAGGTCGAATAAAGATGAGACAAGGAAAAACATGAGTTCACCCCAGGCACTGTTATCGGCATGTACCACAAATCAGGAAGAGCAGCAGCATCTTATCGGAAAAGCCTCCAGCGCCCTATCATTATGGATAACTGGCTGCACCCGTTCATCCCGGGGTCTGAAACCGGGGACGATCCCGCATACGATGATAATTTTCTGCTGATGCGTGAAGAGATCAATAAGATATCGGGTACCGATTCAGCGCGGTTGTGCGAGCTGGCCCGAAAGTATCTTTACGAATGCGCAAAAGACATTCGTGTGGTGACCTGGTATGTGCAGGCCCGACTCAGCCGCGACGGTGAAAAAGGGTTGGCTGAAGGTTTATTGCTGCTTGTCGCAATGCTGACTCGCTACGGGCAGGCATGTCATCCCCAGCGTCCTGCAGCACGTAAAGCTGCGCTGCAGTGGCTGAACAGTGCAAAAGTGATTGATGCACTGCTGTTATGGCCTGAGGTAGACCGCAATGATGCCGGTCTTACGGCGGGCGCCATAAGCCTGCTTGAATCCACAGTGGCGGACTGGCCGGAAGCCGAGAAACCGTCTTTTGCAGGGCTTTGTACCACTCTAGAAAACCGCCTGGCACGTTCGGGGGGGATGGAAGCACTGGTCCCCCAGAACAGTAGTACTCAGGAGCACGGACGCGAACCGGCCCACTCGGATTCACCACAACTGTCAGCGGTAAAATCGGGCCGCGATTTACTCGACCAGGCAAAGTTACTTTCTCGCTGGCTGAGCGAGCAGCCGCAGGGCTGGCTGGCCTCTTACCGGCTGATAAAGACCGTGCGTTGGGACACGGTCGAACAGATCCCTCCGCTGGACAGTAGCGGGCGCACCCGCCTGTTACCGCCGAAGGTCGAGTATCGGGCTCAACTAAAGCGGCTCTGGCTTCAAAAAAACTGGACTGAACTGGTTGAGCAGGCCAGTCAGATATTTTGCGAGGGCGTGAATCATTTCTGGCTCGATCTTCAATGGTATCTCTGGCAGGGGCTCAGTCATGCCGGTCACCCGTGGGATGCCTGGACAGATTCCGTTCTTCTTGATCTGCGACTGCTACTTCAGCGGCTTCCGGGACTTGAAGGCCTGGCATGGAATGACGGTACTCCCTTCGCTGATGAAGTCACCTCCGCCTGGATCGCTGGAAAAGTGAATGAAGAAGGCCTGCTGTATGGCGATGAACCCGCAACCGTCGTTAATGGCCAGGCTGATGATGTGCTGCTTCTTGAATCCGAAGCTATGGCAAAAGGCGACGCGGAAGGACCCGAGGCGGCGCTTGCCTGGCTCCAGTCCCGACCAGGAATGGACACACCACGCCATCGCTGGCTGATACGCCTGCTGATGGCCCGGGTGGCAGAGCAGTATGGTCGAAACGATATGGCGCTTCACCTGCTTGGCGAACTGACCACCAGTGCACCACAGCTGACGCTGGAAGACTGGGAACCCGCACTGTTGTTTGAAGTCCAGGCTCGTCGCCTGAAGCTGCTGCGCCTGAAAGCCGGTCGCAGCGAATCTGATAAATCCCGTCTGATGCCTGAGATGGATACGCTACTGGCGCGTCTGATCGCCATCGACCCGGCCCGTGCCATGGCGCTCTGTGGCTAATGTACTCTTTAATAATTTTCAGGAATGCCGTTCATGGATGATTTAACCCTGCGCTATTACGAAGCAGAGATGCGCTACCTGCGAGAAGCCGGTAAAGAGTTTGCCCGGGCTCATCCGGACCGAGCAGCAATGCTTAATCTGGATAAACCTGGCGCCCGCGATCCCTATGTGGAACGTCTGTTTGAAGGCTTTGCCTTCCTGATGGGCCGTTTGCGTGAAAAGCTGGATGATGATCTGCCAGAGCTCACTGAAGGGCTGGTGAGTCTGCTGTGGCCGCACTATATGCGCACCATCCCGTCGCTGGCCATCGTTGAGTTCTCCCCAGACTGGCGTAGTCTGCGTCAGGCCGAAATGCTGGCGGAAGGCTTCTCCGTTCTGTCACGTCCTGTCGGGCCGCATAAAACAGCCTGTCAGTACCGGACAACCCGCGATGTGCCGCTACAACCGCTGCACCTTGCTGACGCCCGCCTGCATACGGAAACCGATGGCCGCTCTGCTATCCGTCTGCGCTTCGAATGCCCTGAAAAAGTGGACTGGCGTAAAGCCGGGATCGACAAGGTCGCCATATTCCTCAACGCAGAGAGTCCGGTTAGCTCTGCGCTGCATCTGGCAATGACCCGTCGAGTCCACGCCATGTATGCCCGCCATGCAGGGACATACACCGAACGTCATCAGTTTGATGGCTGGTGCAAACCCATGGGCTTTGATGACAATGACGGCCTGTGGAAGAAAGCCGATACTGCCTTCAGCGGTTACCAGCTACTGCTGGAGTATTTCAGCTTCCGTCCGAAGTTTATGTTTGTGGAAATGCGCGGCCTCGAGGCCATCGGGCTCACTGCGGCCAGCACCTGGTTTGAAATCGACATCGTGCTCAGTGAAGCCTGGTCATCCGATCTGCCTTTTGAAACGGAAAACTTCCGGCTGCACTGTGCGCCGGTCATCAATCTCTTCACCCTGGAAGCCGACCCGCTGACGCTTAACCCGCTGGAGAACGAATACCTGCTCAGGCCGCTGCGTCTTCAGGATGGTCACACCGAGATTTACAGCGTCGATAACATCCATGGCGCGGTGAAGAATGGCAAACATCCTTATGTGCCGTTCACCAGCTTTCGGCACCGGGGCGGTATGATGCGCCACGATGCTCCTGAGCGTTATTTCCACACTCGCGTGAAACGCGGCCCCTCTGGTCTGTATGACACCTGGTTAATTCTCGGGGGGCGCTCGTTCGAGCTGGAGCAGCTGTCCGATAAACCAGAATCCCTTTCGATGCGAATAACCGGTACCAACGGCCAGCTTCCGCGTAAGGCACTGGAAAGCACTCTGCTGGACAGGGTGGTCAAAACCGGCAAAGTGCCCGTCAGGGTACTGAACGTCACAGCACCGACAATGCCGTTATATCCCCCGGCAAACGATCGTTTTCACTGGCGGGTGATGAGTCACCTCGGATCAAACTTCCTCAGCATGATGGACAATCCGGAAGTGCTGCGGGGCACGCTGGCGCTCTATGACTGGACCGACGATGAAATGAATCGCCGTCGGCTTGAAGCCATCGTCGCTGTGAAGCACACCCTGATCCGCCGTTTTGAGAAGGGCTTTATGCTCAGGGGCGTTGACATTGAGGTCACGCTGAATACGGATAATTTTGCAGGCGAGGGCGATGTAAATCTCTTTGGCGAGATGCTGCACCGATTCTTCGCGCGCTATGCCGATATTCACCTCTTTAACCAGCTCACGCTGGTGCTGCAACCGACAGGGAAACGACTGAGATGGCGCGAGAATCACAGCCAGCACGTACCGGGCTGACGCTGGCCCTTAACAAAGATATCTGGCGGGCCAATTTTTATCGTTTCTGCCAGCTGTTGGAACAGGAAAATCCGGACGCGCCGAAACTGGGCACTACCAGCCATCCGGGCGACGACCCGGTACGATTCAGGCCCTGGCCAGGTATGGGGTTCCCGGTCAGTACCCTGAAAGCGGTGGAGACCGACGAAGACCATCCGACATTGCCCCCAACGGTCCGTACGACATTTCTTGGTGTGTATGGGGTGGACTCCCCTCTGCCGACGTCCTGGCTGGACGATATCGCGCAGCGCCGTGAAGGACACGAGGCGGTCACTTCATTCCTGGACATTTTCAGCCACCGGATCACTACGCAGTATTACCGGATCTGGCGAAAATACGCGTATCCGGCAACCTTCGAGGCCGGTGGGCGAGATGCCACATCACAGTGTCTGCTGGGGCTGGTGGGACTCGGTATACCGGGTACGTCTGAGCAAGTGGCAACGCCGGTGTCCCGCTTTCTGGCCCTGCTGGGCACCATGCGTTTGCCCACGCGTAACGCCGAAGGCATCCGGGCTGTGGTGAGCCTGCTGGCGCCAAATACCCGGGCAATAATCACCGAACCGGATCCGGTTAAGGTTCGTATCGATAACCGCAGTGGGCTGGGGGGCGGAAACCGTATCCGTCTTTCGCAGCGGGCCACGCTGGGTAAAACGGCCAGGGAAGCATGCAGCCGGGTACTGGTGACGCTGGAGACAGCGGATCCGGACGAGGCGGAAGGCTGGTTACCCGGTGGTGTCCTCCATACCGATTTGCTGGTCCTGCTGCGCGTCTATCTCGGCTACCGCAGTGACGCCCGACTGCGTCTCACCGTACCTGTACGATTGCTGCCTGAGCCTCGCCTTGGTAAGGGCAGACGTATCCAGCTGGGCCGCACCGGCTTGCTGGGCCTGAAAGCTGGCAAGCTCAGCAATAGTCGGGAGAGTCTGACCGTCAGTCTGGGCTGCTATGAAGGGTTGCAATGTTCTGCGTTACCGTCCGCTGAAGACGGGCACTACCGCTTCGAATAATCACGTACTCCCACTCTCAATAAAGGAACTTTTGAATGGCAACAATAACCCGCTGGTGGGCGCTGACGCTTATTGCCTGTGGTCTGCTCTCAGGCTGCGGTCTGACTCAGACCGTTAAGGACGGTACGGTCAGCATCACGAAATCCATCTTCTACAGGAAAATTAAAACGCTGCATCTGGATTTTACCCCGCGTACGGCCATTAACGCCGATGGCGCACAGACGCCGCTGGCGACCATGGTGAGAGTCTATCAGCTCAGGGATCGTAAAGCGGTTGATGCCGCCGATTACCAGACGCTACTGCGCAAGGCCGATACGGTATTTAAGGACGATATGCTGGCGTCAAAAGCGCTGCTGGTGATGCCCAACGGCAGCGTGACGCTCAATATGCCCATGGATGAAGATGCTCAGTTCGTGGCGGTGGTGGGACTGTTTAACCGCCCGGATCAGAAGGATAACCGCTGGCGCCTGGTGCTGACCCGTGACGACCTCGACCCGGACAAACCCCGCACGATTGAGCTGGCTGATGGCTGGCTCAGCCTCGTGCCGGTGAAGGAGTGACGTGATGGATAACTGGTCAGCGCTTTTTGACGGACAGACCCGATATTTTCTGGATATCAATGACAGTTCAGTGAAGCCGGATGTTCTGCGTTTTTACGGCAGGGAAGCACTGAGCGAACCATTCAGATGGGACATCGAGTTCACCACGCTGCAGGCGAACATCCTCCCGGAACAGGTGCTGATGAAATATGCCTCCTTCCGCATGCGTGGCGGCAAAAATATCCACGGCATGGTGACCCGCCTGGAATGGCTTTCCACATCCAGGGACCAGTCCCGTTATCGGCTTACGCTCAGTTCGCGCCTGGCGCTTCTGGGATACACCCGACAGTGCGCGGTATATCAGAATCAGTCCGTTCCTGAGGTGGTTGAGCAGGTGCTGCGTAAACACGGGCTGGAGGGACCTGATTTTGACTTCCGCTTGGAGCGCACCTACCCACCACGTGAAATTATCACTCAGTGGCAGGAGACGGACCTGCAATTCATCCGGCGCATTCTGTCTGAGGTGGGAATTTACTGGCGCACGATGATGGACGACGTGCGCGGTCTGGATACGTACATTTTTGCCGACAGCCAGCTTAACTACCAGTTTGATGTGCGCCTGCCGTACAGCGAGCCATCGGGGTTGTTCGACGGCGCGGCAGAATCGGTCTGGGATGTGCGGACCTGGCACAATATCGCCACCGGCACCGTCGCCATGCGGGATTACAACTACCGGACCGCCTTCACACCGATGGATGCGACGGTCAGCGTGCGGAATGATGCGGTGACCACCGGGGAGCATTACCGCTACGCGGCACCGTATCGTGACGCAGGTGATGACGCCAGCCCGGAGCCGGAGACCGAATCCGGCGCGTTCTGGGCCCGGCTTCACCACGAGCGGGAGCTCAACAGGTCGGCACGCATTCACCTGTTCAGCAACGCTTCACATCTCGCGCCCGGGCAGGTGCTGGAGCCGCAGGGCGACGTCATTACGGCCCTGAAACAAGGCGTTATCCTCACGTTGGTGACCTTTCGTGGCGCCCGTGATTCCCGCCTGCATGTGTCGGTATGGGGCATGCCTTACACCGAACGATACTGTTTCCGCCCGGCGGAAATCCCGCGTCCGGAAATTCACGGCACACTTCCGGCCCGGATCGAAAGTCGTGAGAAAAATGATATTTACGCTCACCTGGACGAACAGGGGCGCTACCGGGCCAGGCTGAACTTTGACCGGGAAGAGAGCGAACCGGGCTACGCGTATCTGTGGCTGCGGATGGCGAAGCCATATTCCGGCGAAACATATGGCTGGCACACGCCGCTTACCGACGGCACCGAAGTGGCGATTGCGTACAGCAATGGTGATATTGACCTGCCGTACATCGCGTATGCGCTGCACGACTCGGAGCACCCGGACCTTGTGAACCGGGACAATCACACCCGAAACATCCTCCGGACGCCTGCCAACTCAAAATTACGCATGGAAGACAAGCGCGGTGAGGAGCACATTAAACTCGCCACGGAATACGGCAGGACGCAGCTCAACAGCGGGCACCTGGTGGATGCGCAGGGGCAACGTCGCGGCACGGGCACAGAGCTGCGCACCGATGAGTGGGGAACCCTGAGAGCAGGAAAGGGACTGTTTGTCAGCGCGGATGTGCAGGCGAAAGCGCAGGGTGACGCACTGGATATGAGCGCTGCGCTGAAGGAAATCGACAGGCTCAATCAGCAACTGCAGCAGCTGGAAATCGCCGCGGAGCAGGCGCAGGCGCTGAAAGCGGACGTGGACAGCCAGATAAAGATGTTTGAGCAGCGGCTGAAACCGCTTAATGAAGCGGTACTTTTCTCGGCGCCGGAAGGCATGGCCCTGACCAGCGGGGAAGATATGCAACTGGCCGCCAGCAAAAACGTCGCCATTAATGCTGGCGGAGATATCAGCACAGGCGCGATGGGCAACCTGACGCTACTTACCGGGGAAAAGCTCGGGCTCTTTGCCCGCACCGGCCAGCTGAGCCTGAAATCCGGGGAAGGGCCAATCGATGTCCAGGCGCAAAACGCCAGCATGCGGTTGTTTGCTGAGAAGAAGCTGACGCTGAGCTCAGCGAGTGACATCTCGTTTGCCGGAAAAAAACGCATCACGCTGATCGGCGGAGGAAGCTATCTGTGGCTTGAGGCCGGAAAGGTCGAGTATGGCACGACAGCGACGTATATAAGGAAGGTGAAGCGGACGATGGCGGCTGGTGCAAATTCAATACCAACGTCACCAATATCGATGCCATTAGTTGAAGATTTAATCAGGGATGGATTCTTCGATGAACAATTCCGGATCTTGAATGATAGTGGTAAGCCTATGGCCAATGTTCCGTATTTTATCTCTAGCGAAAGTGGTGAAACATTTAAAGGTGTCACCGACAACCAAGGTCTATGCAAACGCGTTTTTTCAAAGGAATCATCCAAACTTACCATCTGGTTAGGTGTCCAGGCTCTGGAGAAATGGTAGATGACTGAGTATTCAACGTTAACTAATGAAACTCCACATTCAACGTACGACGTAACTGGTTTGTTAATGCCCGCTCGAGCGTTTTTTTTTACTGTTGTTGATGAGCCAGGTAAAGACGGTTTTTTAGTTAGAAAAATATATGCTTCAAACTCTGATCCTTACCTTTCAAAAATGGATTTGTCAGAAGCGAAAATACTTTCAGAGACTAATCCGGAACGATATGGTTTAATTCCAAAGAATTTTTCTGCTCCCTACTCTGTAGCAGAGCATGTGATGGGGGATAATGCATCAGCGTATATCTCTACTAGTTCTGCATTTCCGGAAGGATCCCCAAGATTTGAAGGTAAAACAATTATCGTTGATATTGATAAAGCTGTTAAATCAGGTGCAAAATTAATTACTACAGAAGAGATACTTAGGAGTCTTGACGATTATAAGAAACAATATCCCCACCTGGAGAAACGCATTGATAAAATAGCAACTTATGTTAAGGATATAGATAAAGAAGTATTGCTGCACGGTGAAAAAATACCAGCTGCTGCAGTTTTTACTCCAGAAACATTAAAATACACAAAGTATTTTACGCGCGGTGCTCGTGTGGTACAGGTAACAGGGATTGTCTTCACAGCCTATGATCTAGAGCAGGCGTCTGAAAAATCGCTTAAAAACGGTAGCGTGAAACCGATAGCTGCTGAGGTCATCAGACAAGCAGGAGGATGGGGGATGGCAGTTGCCGGAGCAAAAATAGGTACAGTGGCAGGTGCGGCGGTTGGTATTGAGACAGGGCCAGGGGCGGTTCTGACAGGACTCGTTGGCGGAATTATATTCGGAACTGCAGGCTACTTTGGAGCCGATTGGGTGGCGGATTATATTGATGAAAATTAATTTATTTAGTTTGTTTAGAAAAAAGAATGAATTCCAGGATGAATTTCCTTTTGTACAATTTAGTGCTTTGCCAAAGGGATGGGATGTATATCCTTCATTTGTTTCTTTAGAAAAAAACAATATATATGCTCACTCAGCGCGATTTATGATTAATCCTGAAGATCTATCAGTTATTGAGTGTTTAATTAGGTTGTTTTTTAATGAAAAAGTGGAAATAAATGAGAGGAAAAAGAAAATTGTAGATCATAATAAAGTTCTCATTTGTTATAAATTTAAAGAGTTTGGACAGGATATAGTAAGGCTTATCACTAATGATAATGAATTTGTCAAATGTCTTTGTGAGAAAGGCTTAGAGCCGCCAGGGCCAGAAACGGTATTCCCTGATAAAAACCTCGGTGATTATGGTAGTCTGCAAGGAGAGATGGCGTTTTGGTGGGATGTATATTGGGAACCATTTTGGAATAGTTTGAGGGAAGATGAAAAAAAACAATATCTCGAACGAAGTAATTTTTCGGTTGATACTATTGAATTTTTGGAGTGCCGTCATTAACTAAAAAATTTACAACATTACTCGCCTTGGTTATCTGAAATTGTCTACATAAAATTTATAGTGTCCTTTATTAGTGTTAGACCTGTTAGCTCAGGGATCGTAAAGCGGTTGATGCCGCCGATTACCAGACGCTGCTGTGCAAGGCAGATACGGTACTTAAAGACGACGTACTGGCGTCAAAATCGCTGCTGATGATGCCCAAAGGCAGCGTGACGACCTCGACCCGGACAAACCCCGCACAATTGTGTAAGCACACCCGTTTTAGTTCCACGCACTTTTTGAGATTCCCGGTTTTTTCTGCCATCAGCCGGTACTCTTCCGGCGTCAGGTTGTTCAGGGATTCATGAGGCCGCTGGTTGTTATATTCCATCAGCCAGCGCTCTGTCATTTTCCGTGCTTCATTCAGTGTTCTGAACAGGTAAAAATCCAGAACTTCCGTCCGGTAAGTCCGTTTGAACCGTTAGATGAACGCATTCTGTGTTGGTTTACCCGGCTTGATAAATTCGAGCTATACGCTATGTTCTTCGCCCCATTGTGCCAGCGTAAATGAGACCAGTTCTTGCCCGTTGTCCATCCGCATCTTCAGCGGGTAGCTGCGGTTTATCACGATCCTGTCCAGCACCCGGACGACTCGCTGAGCCGGGATATTAAGGTTGATTTCTATCGCCCGTGCCTCACGGTTAAAAATTATCCACCACATTGAAGGTCCGAAAGCGTCTACCGCACACCAGCGCGTCGTGCATAAAATCGATGGACCAGCTCTGTTTTAACGCTTGCGGCGTCGTCAATGGTGCTGGATTACGTACTGGCAGCCGTTGCTTTCCCTTACGGCGAAAATTCAGTTTCAGCAGGCAGTAAATCCGGTGAACACGTTTATGGTTCCAGGTATGGCCCTGCCTGCGCAGCAGCTGGAACAGCTTCTTAAAGCCGTAGCGCGGATAGCGTTCAGCTAGCACATGGATCACCGGCTCATCACGCCGGGTATCGGGCTGATAAAAATACACTGCCCTGCTCAGCGATAACGTCCTACAGGCCTGGCGTAAACTCATGG
Source organism: Klebsiella sp. TF21-TM (assembly GCF_019753495.1). NCBI lineage: Bacteria > Pseudomonadati > Pseudomonadota > Gammaproteobacteria > Enterobacterales > Enterobacteriaceae > Klebsiella > Klebsiella sp. TF21-TM. Next base: position 28,517 of record NZ_JAIJYL010000038.1, read on the forward strand.
CAAATTGCGCCGTCAGATAGCTGACGAGTTCACGCTTTATCGCTGGTTTAAAGCTTTTTTCGATGACGTTTTTTAACGCACGATTTTCCAGACTCAGATCGGCGAACATTTGTTTGAGACGGCGATTTTCTTCCTCCAGGTCTTTTATCTTTTTGATATCTGAGGCTTCCATACCGCCGTACTTCGCCTTCCAGTTGTAATAGCTGGCTTCAGAAATACCGGCTTCGCGGCAGACATCCCTGACGGTACGTCAGGCTTCAACGGACTTGAGAACGGCGATGATCTGGTGTTCGGTGAATCGTGCTTTACGCGTGGCGAGCTCCTCAAAGGACATCATCAATATGACGGAAGATCTCTAAAAGTGAATGGTTTGGTTCACAGGGATGCTTACAAGCGATAGGGAAGGGAGAGTGTAGGTTTATGTTTTCGCACGGAATGGTGATGTAACGCAATGGGGGTTGAGGGAGAAGACTATTGCGCCTGGTTATGGTGTCCCCTGCATACATCTAACCTGATATGCAGGGGTTTGAAATGGATGATGTTTTTTACGTGTGAAAAATATTTTACTCGTTACTTTACCCATCGGAGCGGGAAAGGAGCCTTTTTTTGAAATCGCAGTGCTCGCTAAATAGCCATCTTGCTCGACCGTGTATAACCCTGCTTTTTGCCAGGTCTCCTGCTTTGATTCGTTTATAGATGAAGCTTTTGCTGAAGCCAGTATCGGCCATGATAAACTTCAAATCAACAAGGCTATCGGGTTGCATCTCATGTTTCATCTTCCACCTCTCGTTATAGCCAAATGCTTACCACGTTCTTCAAGCTCTTCTTGACAGTCAGCGCAGCGCTAGCATCCCGCCACCAGTTCCCGGCGCCGATCGGGTATCTCTTCCCCGCAGTCGCGGCAGTGAGTAGCCGAAACTGCATTGTGGTTGATGCGCATGTTCTGGATGGTCATTTCCAGCCGGCGCTCTGCCAGCTCGTTGGCCTGATCGATGATTTCTGGCATGTCAGCGCTCCTTTATCTTTCCGTTCAAAATGCCGATTTCCACATAGAGATGGCTTGGCGTTAACCCAAGCTGCCTTATCAGCGGCATGCATCCGTTGAGGATCGGTCGTGATATCTCGTCGCAACTTAAAGCGGGAGATGACCGCCGTTTTGCCTTAACCTCATCGTTAGCCCTGCGCGCGATGCTTCTGAGCGCATTTTTCTTTTCTTCTGGCGTCATGCGACCCCCATATAAGCGCGAATGAAAGCCGCAGCTGCCTGGGCGTTTATAGCGTTACCGTACCCTTTCAGGCGGCCGACGCGGTTGCTGCTTGCCACTCTTGCCACCCCGGGCTCGACTCGTCCCATGCGTGCGGCAACCCCATCAACCAGCGGGAATGTGCCGGGTTCAACTGGACGCCATTTTCCATCTCGACAAAAGAGCCAGTCCGCATCTCGCCAAAAACCGTTAACCTCAAGGGCCCGGTAATCCCCGCGAAGTCCTGCAGGCGCTGTTGAGTCTTGCTCCCGTCCTGTCGATGCATGTTCATGGCCGCATCCACTGATGGCGATCGAGTGTTGCTCGTTGTCGGTGTTGGCCAGCCCGTCATGAACGCCTGGCGCGGCAGCTGGTCCAGTCGTTCCTTCCCGTCCCGCTGCGCCGTCATTCCAGCCGAGTCTTTCCAGTCGCGCGACGTTGGCGTTACCCAGCCCGCCATTCTGGCCGCCCCTCCCAATGTTGATCCCCTGTTCGGCGCATTGGCAGCGGCACCCAGCCCCCTGACCTGGTTGTTGTCGATCGTGGTTGGAGTCGGCCAGCCTGACATCATCGCCGCCGTTTGAATATTCATCCCGCCCTGGCGCCCGGACGTTCCCGCGCCGGTCACTGATGACGCTGTAGGCGTTGGCCACCCAGTAGGCCCGCTCTCTGATGTGCGGCGCACCGATGCCCGCTGACGTAAACGGCACAAGCCCGAAGGCGTATCCCACTCCTTCCAGGTCTGCTTGTACAAGGTCGAACCATGTGTTTGCGTTACCGCTTGCAACCTGTTCGCCAAAGACATGCTGAGGTCTGCGCTCGCTGATGAGGTGGAAGAAGTGAGGCCAAAGGTGCCGCTCGTCAGCAAACCCATCGCCTTTGCCTGCCGCGCTGAAAGGCTGGCAAGGGCAGGAGCCAGTCCAGGCCGGTTTATCGTCAGGCCATCCGGCGAGGCGGAGGGAATGAGACCAGACGCCGATCCCGGCGAAAAAGTGGCACTGGGTAAATCCTCTGAGGTCGTCAGGTGTGACATCTTCAATACTCCGTTCGTCAACTTCGCCCGGGGCGATATGCCCGGCGGCTATGAGGTTACGCAGCCACTGCGCCGCGAATGGGTTGTTTTCGTTGTAGTAAGCTGCCGCGCTCATGCTGCCTCCGTCTTCACAACGTCGATGGCGCAGCCGGGTATCAGCTCAACGGAAGCGGTGGCGCATTGGTTGCCCCAGACGTCGAAACCGTGAGATGACTGGCGGGCGAATAGCTCTATGCGCGGTACATCTCCAAGTAGCTGAACCAGTTTTTCGCGGATGATGTCAGGCTTGCGCGAGTTCTCAAGTCGCGGTGCCGTAACATGCTGGCAGATCGACTTATCGATTCGCTTGGGTAGCTTTCCTTTCACCGCAAACAGACAGTC
>NZ_JAIJYL010000039.1:0-31017 GCF_019753495.1 Klebsiella sp. TF21-TM
TCTCCTCCAGGAACATAATCAGTATGCAGGAAGATCTCTAAATGTGAATGGTCCGCTTTACCGGGATACTTACACTATCAGTAGGATACTTGATCATGCAGAAACAGCAAACGCAGCCACGAATAACTTTAGACTCAAAGGCCGTCGCAGTTTCAATAGTCGAGCAACTAAGAGCGAAGAATTAAGGGAACGTTTAGGAATTAAAAAAACAGTTATCCAGCCTAAAAATAAAGAAAAACCTGTTAAAGATGAAAAAAAGGAAAAAGAATCTTACATGATTGGGTATGAAAGTAAGTTTAAATCTAATTTAAAACAGTATTCAAAAAAAGAAACTCAAAAAAACACCCTTCAATCGGCGGTTGTTATTAACTCAAATTTAAGAAGGTTTAGAACAAATTTAAAATAAGCCCCAGAGAAGGGGCTGTTATAGTATCTTTTTAATTTAAAGCCATGAGTAATAAAGCTTAATTATCTTCTTCTTCTTCTTCTTTGTTGCGGTGGTTGTGCTGGTTGTTCTTTATATTGCTTCTGATCTAAATATTTTGAGACTGATTTAATAACCTCCATCAAAAATTCTTTTGTATCAGAAAACTGTGATTCCAGAGATGCTAATACAATTATTCGACCATAATCTTCAAATGCTTGCTCTCCATGCGCCAAAATATTTCTAACTTTTTTTATTGTTTTAAGGTTTTGTCCGATACCCTCCGATATTATTATATCATATTTAGCAAATATCTTCCTTATTTCTCTGGCATCGAGATTTCCACTATACAACTGATAAACTTCTGACATTTCTTTATAGCTTAGATTGAAATTGTCTTTGTTAATTATCAGGTTAATAGTGTCGTGGATAACATTTAAAGAGTCATGAATGTTATTACCCTTGTTTTTATGATAGTGATAGTAAAGTATCACAAGGTTTTTTATATTTGTACTTAGCTTTTTATAAGGTGTTTGTGACAGAATTATCTCATTGTGGATTTTTTTTAAAAGTTTAGTTGTGGTTGCCTCCACGATATTATATAAAGCAAGCATTACACTTGCTTTAATTACTGGTGATGTAGTTGTAATACCTTGATACGAAATATCTCCATTCTCTATAGCTTTAATTAAATCAATGATTTTTTGTATTTGCTCAAAATTGCCATTGACTTCTAAAGTTATGGTGTTCACTTTGACATCCTCAAAAGTAAATCACGAATAAACTCAATTCGTCCTACAAGCTTCTCTTTTTTGTGCAATTGATTTGCTATATGTGTATTATCTTTGAATTCTTTAGAGTTTATAGCTTTTCTTATCTCATCTTTGTCTATTTTATCTTTATTTATACCCATTCTAATGGCTAATAAAGTACCGACAGAGATAGCTTCAAAAATTGAACGTTTGGTTTGTGGATTAGATGTGTGTCTGAACCCAAATGGGAAGAATTCATTAACAAATTCCAAAACTTCATCCATATCACGACGATATTTATTGATTTCTTTTTGTTGTTGTTCAGTAGATAGCTTAGAAAGCTCATTGTTTTTATTTTTAAGGAATTTATCTAAATAATCAGAAAAACTTCCGGAAACACCCTTCTTATAATTATCGTTTTCAGATAGAGCATAAAAACGTAACAACAGTTCATTATGCTCTTGTCTCTTTTCTAACCACTTATCAACGAGCAGTTGCTTTTTGAATTCAAGGTTTTCCTGTGGATAATCATATATTAAATCGGTAAACAGGCCCGGATAGATTCCTTTTCTTTTCTCCATAGATTTGAGAAGATCACTTCCTCTGTTTATTCTTTCAAACATATCCTTTTTGACTTCATCAGTAGTCTCTTCCGACAAGATGATAAATCTAAGTGCTGTATCTAAGAGTTTACCTTGCCTGCTTTTATCTAAATCATTAAATAAAAAACCATTGGCATGATCAATGGATTGTAATCCACTTAGTCTTAGCTCATTACTGACAAAAGAATGAATGGTTCTTATTCTTTGTGAACCATCAACTATCTCCCATGCGCCGTCTTTATTTTCGGCGACAAAAATAAAAGGTATCGGGAGTCCAAGTATGATGGACTCTATAAGTTTTGATTGTCTCTTTTCATCCCAAGTAAACTCTCTTTGATAATCAGGAACATATAAGGTGTTTCTTTTTAGGGATGAACCATCTATATTTTCATTATCAATTTCATTATACTTTAGTCCATCTGAATATTTTCCGGAAATATACTCAACGGTCAAGTCGCGCATGTCATACCTAACCTCTTTTCTTTTTAAGTAAATTTGTTCTTCAAGAACTTCATTTTTTTTAGTTGATGCACTCATTTTATTTCCTCTGCTTGTTAGTTGTGAATCTAACTATTACCATTTAAGAGTGGTGAAAGTATATCATAACGATTAAGTGGAGACTGCTAAATACTCTCGATACCCCAACCCATTTTCTTGTAGGGATGCACTGATGTTTTTCATTGACAATGCTTTGTTAGCCAATTGGCTCGTCTTATCGTTAAGCTGCGAGGATGTTGTGTTTTTGTCTCTGAACGTAATCCCCCCACCACTGCATCAGTTCTGTTCTTTCAGCAAGATACTCGGAACGATTGTAGGCAGCTATGATTTCGTTGTTCTTAGTGTGAGCTAAGGCTGATTCAAGCACCTCTGTTCTAAATTTACCACTTTCTTCAGCAGCCGTTCTTGCTATAGAGCGCATTCCGTGGGCTACCAGTTCACCACCGAATCCCATACGGATGATTGCAGCATTAGCTGTTTGCTCATGCATGTGGTTAAGCGGGGCCTTAATGCTTGGGAAAACCCACTCTCTATGACCACTGATTGGTCTGATTAACTCAAGTATACGCATAGCCTCTTTACTCAGCGGAATCTTGTGAGGGCGTTTCATCTTCATAAACTCACCGGGGATGTTCCAGAATCGATTATCTTCGTCTATATCACTCCACCGAGCACGGACAGCTTCTCCCGGACGAACCCACGTAAGGAGTTGCCACTCAATTAGAAGACGTGTTTCGAGTCGTATAGAAGCGTTAGATAGAGCAATTAAGAATCGGGGTAAATCATCTGGTGGTAAAGCAGGCATGTTTTGCTTCTTGGGCTTACTGAATCGCTGACCGAGGTTATCAGCAGGATTAAACTCAATAAGTTCTTCTGTCGCAGCCCAACGGAAAATTTCATTTAGACGTGAAATGATACGGCGTAGGGTTTCCAATACGCCTCGTTGTTCTATGGGATCAAGGTGTTGTTTTAAGAGCTTGGGACGGATCTCTTTGATAGGAACGTTGCCTAAACCGGGGAAAATATTTCGTTCAAGGCTTCGCCAGATGTCTTCTGCGTGGTCTGGAGAGATACCAGAGGTCTTAACCTTTTCATCTAACCATTTCCTAGCAACCGCTTGTAGCGTGTGCTCAGTGGCATCCTTAAGGGCATTGGCTTTATCGTTGTTGTGAATCTGCGGATCGATACCATTTGCAAGCAACGATAAGTATTCATCACGTAAAGCCCGAGCTTTGGCAAGTGTGAGATGAGGGTAGGTTCCTAAGCTCATCTTTGTTCGCTTCTTACTTACTGGCACTGCATACCTGAAATACCAATTTTTCTTACCACCCTTTGATAGGGGAGCGATTCGTAGCATCAGGCCGTCACCATCAAAAAGGTTGATCTCCTTTTCTGCTGGCTTGGTATTTTTGATTTCAGTGTCAGTGAGTTTCTTAGCGATTTTTGCCATTTTTAGGACCCTCGATTTTGGGACCCTTTGCGTTGGGTCCCAAAAAGGGTGCCATAAGGAGTAGCTTCTAGCAAATTTCAGTAGACTTCTGTAGACGTAAAAAAGCCCGCAAGGCTGGTTCCATGCGGGCTTAGTAGACTTCAGTATACTTCAAACAACTAAAAAGTGGTGGAGCTGGCGGGAGTTGAACCCGCGTCCGAAATTCCTACATCCTCGGCACTACATGCTTAGTCAGTCTTTACATTCGCTTGCCAGCTGCGGACAGACACGCCACTAACAAACTAGCCTGATTAGATTTAACGCTTCAACCCCAGGCAGGGCATCCACGCGATCTCTTTTGGGTTTGACCTCTCTTTGATCCCCGTCTTAAGAGCGGAAGCTAGGGAGAGAGGGCTCAGAGCAGGTTATTAAGCTGCTAAAGCGTAGTTTTCGTCGTTTGCGACTATTTTTTGCGGCTTTTTACGAGGCCAACCGCCCCTCGGCATGCACCTTGGGTTTCGCAAATCCCGTCGAATCCAGAATCAGCCCCAATGTGTAGGTCAAGTATAACAGATTTGTGAATGTCGTTACCAGCCCCATAACGCAGGATTCTTTCAGCAGGGGTGGACGAAAAAGCAGCATCAACAAGGATATAGCGTAAGGGCCAGCGAGAGCTGGCCCTCAGGGGAGGGGGTTAGCGTCCGGCGTGCTTCATAATACGCGCCTTATCCAGCGCCCATTCACGATCTTTCAGATCGGTACGCTTGTCATGCTGTTTCTTACCTTTAGCGACGCCGATTTTCACTTTGCACCAGGCATTCTTCCAGTACAGCGACAGGGCGACAACGGTGTAACCTTCGCGGTTAATGCGGCCGTACAGCGTATCGAGTTCGCGCTGGTTGAGCAGCAGCTTACGGGTGCGCGTCGGGTCGCAGACATAGTGGGTGGAAGCTACGGCCATGGGCGTAAAGTTGGCGCCGAACAGGAAGGCTTCGCCATCCTTCAGGATGACATAGCTATCGCCGATGTTGGCTTTGCCTGCGCGCAGGGATTTGACTTCCCAGCCCTGCAGGGCGAGACCAGCCTCGTATTCATCTTCGATAAAGTATTCGTGACGGGCGCGTTTATTCAGCGCAATGGTGGCTGATCCAGGTTTGTGGGCTTTTTTCTTAGTCATAATGTCCTGAAGTCATCGTCTTATACACAGTTACCTCGATCGCATCCTGCGAGGTATACTGCGCATCTTAGCACGAGTTGCGGCACAGCGTTTTTTTTAGCAGCAGATAAATGATATTATTTGCACTGTGTTTAAATGTGGAACCTGCTATGCCTCAGATTAGCCGTACTGCGCTGGTGCCTTTCAGCGCGGAACAGATGTATCAACTGGTAAACGATGTGAAGTCCTATCCTGATTTTCTGCCAGGCTGCACCGGTAGCCGCGTGCTGGAATTCGGGCCGACGCAAATGACGGCGGCGGTTGATGTGTCCAAAGCCGGCATCAGTAAGACCTTCACGACCCGGAATACACTGACCAGCAACCAGAGCATTTTGATGAGCCTGGTGGATGGCCCGTTCAAGAAGCTGATTGGCGGCTGGAAGTTTATTCCGCTGAGCCCGGAGGCGTGCAAAATCGAGTTCCATCTCGATTTTGAGTTTACCAATAAGCTGATTGAGATGGCCTTTGGCCGGGTCTTTAAGGAACTGGCCGCCAACATGGTGCAGGCGTTCACTTCGCGCGCCAAAGAGGTCTACAGTGCCAGCTAATATTCGTGTTGAGGTCGCTTACGCACTGCCTGAAAAGCAGTACCTGCAGCGGGTCACTCTGGACGAGGGGGCGACGGTCGAGCAGGCGATTGTCGCCAGCGGCCTGCTGGCGCTGCGTGATGACATCGATCTGGCGAAAAACAAGCTGGGTATTTACAGTCGTCCGGTTAAGCTGCACGACGAAGTCCATGACGGCGACCGGGTGGAAATCTATCGCCCGCTGATCGCAGATCCGAAAGAGCTGCGTCGCCAGCGGGCGGAGAAAAACGCCGCGAAGTAAACCGCAGCAGCAGACCCGCTATCGGCCATAAAAAAAGCGCTCATTGAGCGCTTTTTTGCTTTTCCGGGCCTTACTGACTGGTCAGCGCGGGCTTGTTATCAATGTTGGTTAACACGCCGCCATTGTTGAAGGTCAGGGTCAGGGTCTGCTGAGTCACTTTCTCGTGGCCCGGCTCCTGACGGAATACATAGAACCAGGTGTTGGTGCCGAACGGATCCGACATCATTGGCGTTCCGAGAGCATAAGCAACCTGCTGTTGCGTCATACCGACACGAATTTTAGCTACATCGTTAGGTGCCAGATAGTTACCCTGGTTGATGTCAGGACGGTAAACCACTCGTTCCAGAGTGGAACAGCCTGCGGTCAACATAAGAAGAACCGCTGCGGCAGCAGTCAGCGTTTTACAGCGCATAGTGATTTGATTCCTTTTTGGGCCCGAGCAGTACGTGGCTCATCTGTAATATGCCGATAATAATAGACCTTCGCGCCGATGGAAACCTCCGGCTGCGGTCAGCAGGCAATTTGCTGTTCACTATGACCCTGTGAAAATCAAAAAGTTTACGCCGCAAGCAACTCTTTCGCGTTCGCCAGGGTGTTGCGCGTGACCTCGCTGCCGCCCAGCAGGCGAGCCAGCTCCTGCAGACGAGCACGCTTATCCAGCGGCTGCATATGGGTTTCGGTCATCTCGCCATCGGTCTCTTTGCAGACAAAGAAATGATGGTGGCCGCAGCCTGCGACCTGCGGCAGGTGGGTAACGCACATCACCTGCGTGGACTCGCCCAGCTGGCGCAGCAGCTTGCCGACCACCGCCGCGGTCGGGCCGCTGATGCCGACGTCCACTTCGTCGAAGATCAGCGCCGGGGTTTCCATTTTACGCGCGGTGATCACCTGAATCGCCAGCGCAATACGCGACAATTCGCCGCCAGAGGCCACTTTCGCGATCGGCTGCAGCGGCTGACCCGGGTTAGTGGTGACGCGGAACTCAATATGATCGGCGCCGTCGGCGGTGAGATGGCGTTCATCAAAAGCGACCTCAATCGCGAAGACCCCGTGCGGCATCGAAAGTGAGTGCATACTCTCAGTGATAAGCTGGGTTAGCTCGTCGGCGCTGGCCTGGCGCAGGCCGTGCAGCTGGCGCGCGGTCTCCAGCGCCTGCTGATGATGTTCGACCACCTGCTGGCTGAGGGATTCCAGCGAGCCGGCGCTGTCGTCCAGCAGGCGCTGCTCTTCGAGCATCGCCTGATAAACCGCCGGCAGCTCTTCCGGCATCACCTGGTGTTTACGCGCCAGCGCGATTTGCCGGGAAATCCGCTGCTCAAGTTCGAACAGACGATTAGGATCGAGGTCCAGACGGTCGTGATAGTGGCGCAGCTCATCGCTGGCCTCGCTGAGCTGAATGGCCGCCTCTTCCAGCATATCCAGCACGCCGGAAAGCTTGCTGTCCATACCCACCAGCTCGCTGACCAGCTGCTTCGCGGTATAAAGCTGGCTATGCAGGTTGGCCTCTTCGCCGTCCGCCAGTACCGTCAGGGCGTGCTGACAGGTGCTGAGCAGCTGACCGCTGTTGGCCAGGCGTTTGTACTCTTCGTCAATCTGCTCAAACTCTCCCGCCAGCGGGTTAAATTCGTTCAGCTCTTTAAGCTGGTACTGCAGCAGATCGGCGCGGGCGGCGCGCTCCTGGCTCTGCTGCTGATGCTGGGCCAGCTCGCGGCAGCTCTGGTGCCACTGGCGATAGTGCTCTGCCATGCGCTGAGTGAGCGCATACTCACCGGTATAGCCGTCGAGCAGCGTTTTCTGGTGTTCGGGTTTGGTCAACAGCTGGTGCGCATGCTGGCCGTGGATCTGGATCAGCAGCTGGCCCAGCTCGCGCAGCTGCGAGAGCGGGACGGCGGTGCCGTTGATGAAGCCGCGCGAGCGGCCGTCGGCGCTGATCACCCGGCGAAGTAAACACTCACGCCCGCTCTCCAGCTGGTTCTCTTCCAGCCAGCGCTGGGCGGCCGGGGTATCTTTCAGCGCGAAGCGCGCGCACAGGTCGGCACGGGTGGCGCCGCGACGCACCATGTCGGCTTCCGCTCTGCCGCCGAGGCACAGCCCCAGCGCGTCGATGGCAATGGATTTCCCGGCGCCGGTTTCCCCGGTGATGGCGGTCATGCCGCTGTGGAAATCAATTTCCAGTTCACGAACGATAGCAAAATTACTGATGGTGAGTTGCGCCAACATAGCTGCCTTCCTGTATGAAAAACCAATACTGTGTTTTCGTACAGTATAGACTGGTTTTTTATCCAGTAAAGAGGCAGCGATGTAAATCAGAACAATTTTTTCGACCAGCCGAGCTTGGTGCTTAATGTATTGAAATAGCTGTAATCTTTAGGGTGAATCAGATTGAGGTGATAATCACAGCGGCGAATGAGAACGTCTTCGCCATCCTGGATCGGCAGGGCAATCTGGCTGTCGCAGCTGATCTCCAGATCGCTGCAGCGGTGAGAGAAGCGCAGGCGGATGGTGCTGTCGCCGTTGATCACCAGCGGTCGCGCCGAGAGGGTGTGCGGGAACATCGGCACCAGGGTGATGGCGTCCAGCGACGGGGTGAGGATCGGGCCGCCGGCCGACAGCGAATAGGCCGTGGAGCCGGTCGGAGTGGAGATAATCAGACCATCGGAGCGCTGGGAGAAGGCGAAGACTTCATCGATATAGACTTCGAACTCAATCATATGCGCCACTTTGCCGGGGTGCAGCACCACTTCGTTGATGGCGGTGCTGATGCGTTTCTGGCAATCCTGCTGGCACACCTGGGCTTCCAGCAGAAAGCGTTTCTCGGCGATGTAGTGGCCTTCCAGCACGTCGGCGAGCTGCTGCAGGGCGTTGTCCGGGTCCAGGTCGGTGAGAAAGCCGAGGTTGCCGCGGTTAATGCCGATGACGTTAATGTCATAACGGGCCAGAGTCCGCGCCGCGCCGAGCATATTGCCGTCGCCGCCCACGACCACCGCGAGGTCGGCCTGTTGGCCAATCTCCGCCAGCGTGCCGGTTTTCACGTTGCTGAGCTGGAGTTCATGGGCGATCTGCTGTTCAACCAGCACTTCATACCCTTTGCTGCACAGCCAGCGCCAGAGCATTTCATGTGTGGTCAGGGCGGTGGGGTGACGAGGATGTCCCACAATGCCGATACACTTGAAATGGTTCTTCATGATCTGGATGTCCTTGCGTTAAATGAAATAGTGACAATCTGTCCGCTTCCCTTGAAACCCGGAAACTGATCCCCATAATAAGCGAAGTTAGCGAGATGAATGCGAAAAAAACGCGGAGAAATTCATGAGTAGTAAAGAACAGAAAACGCCTGAGGGGCAAGCCCCGGAAGAAATTATCACGGAGCAGCACGACGACGTTGAGGCGGTAGAGCCTGAAGTTTCGGCTGAGCAGGTGGATCCGCGCGATGAAAAAATTGCGAATCTGGAAGCCCAGCTGGCTGAAGCGCAGAAACGTGAACGTGAAGTGATGCTGCGTGCCAAAGCCGACGAAGATAACCTGCGTCGTCGTACCGAGCAGGATATCGAGAAAGCGCACAAATTCGCGCTGGAAAAATTCGTCAATGAACTGCTGCCGGTGATCGACAGCCTGGACCGCGCGCTGGAAGTGGCCGACAAGGCTAACCCGGAGCTGGCGCCGATGGTGGAAGGGATCGAACTGACCCTCAAATCTATGCTGGACGTAGTGCGTAAGTTTGGCGTGGAAGTGATCGCCGACACCAACGTTCCGCTGGATCCGAACGTCCACCAGGCCATTGCGATGGTCGAGTCTGAAGACGTGGCGGCGGGCAACGTGCTGGCCGTGATGCAGAAAGGTTACACCCTGAACGGCCGCACCATTCGCGCCGCGATGGTGACGGTAGCAAAAGCGAAATAACGTTTGCTGCCTTGCTCAACGGCTGCCCGCGGGCGGCCGTTTTTTATGCCATCGCTCCCGGCGCGAGAAAAAAAACGGCGGGCCGCAGCCCACCGTGATGTTAATTCCTTCGCTCGCGCTACTCCGCGACGCTCTCGCGTAATGATTTCACCGGCATCACTTTCACCTGTTTGATCATGTTGTCCTGCACGTCGAGGATATCAATATCATACTGCTCAATGCGCACGCGGGTGCCCGGGACCGGGATCTCTTCCAGCGCTTCAAGGATGATACCGTTGATGGTGCGCGCTTCATCTTCCGGCAGGTTCCAGTTGAACGCTTTGTTGATCTCGCGAACGTTGGCGCTGCCGTCGATTATCACCGTACCGTCGTTGAGCGGGGTCACTTCCTCCGCCAGGGTGGGTGACATGGAGGTGGTGAAGTCGCCGACAATCTCTTCAAGAATATCTTCTACGGTAACCAGCCCCTGAATATCGCCGTATTCATTAACCACCAGGCCGACTTTCTTTTTATTGCGCTGAAATTTCACCAGCTGGGTGCTGAGCGGCGTCCCTTCCGGAACAAAGTAGATCTCATCTGCCGCCCGCAGCATGATTTCTTTTGTGAACTCTTTCTTCTCCGTCATCAGGCGGTAGGCTTCGCGGACGCGCAGCATGCTGATGGCATCGTCCAGCGAATCGCGGTAGAGCACAATACGGCCGTGTGGGGAGTGGGTCAGCTGGCGGACAATAGATTTCCAGTCGTCATTGATGTCGATGCCGACAATCTCATTGCGCGGCACCATGATGTCGTTAACGCTGACCTTCTCCAGGTCCAGCACCGACAGCAGCATATCCTGATTGCGTCGTGAGATTTGTGAACGGGATTCATTCACAATCGTGCGCAGTTCATCTTTACTCAGGGCGCTGCTGATGACGGTATCGGTGCGGATGCCCATCATGCGCATCAGCATGCGGGTGATGGTATTCAGCAGCCACACCAGGGGCATCATCAGCACCTGCAGGGGCGCCAACAGGAAGCTGCTGGGGTAGGCGACCTTTTCCGGATAGAGGGCGGCGATGGTTTTCGGCAGGACTTCGGCAAACACCAGCACCACAAAGGTGAGCACGCCGGTGGCGATCGCGACGCCGGCATCGCCGTAGAGGCGCATGCCGACGATGGTGCCCAGCGCCGAGGCGAGAATGTTGACGAGGTTATTGCCGATGAGCACAAGGCTAATCAGGCGGTCCGGCTTGCGCAGCAGCTTCTCCACGCGCTTGGCGGGGCGGTTGCCTTGTTTCGCCATATGACGCAGCCGGTAGCGGTTCAGCGTCATCATGCCGGTTTCGGAGCCGGAGAAATAGGCAGAGATAATCACCATGACGATCAGCGTTATGATCAGCGTGGTGGTGGAGATATGTTCCACGTAGGATTCCTTAAAAGACTTAGCTCACGAACTGTTGCAGCACGCGGCTACCAAAATAGGCCAGCGTCAGCAGACCGGCGCCAGCGACGCTGAACCAGACCACACGACGTCCGCGCCACCCTTCATGATAGTGGCCCCACAGCAGGACGATATAGACGAACCACGCAATAATCGACAGCACCGCTTTATCAATGTTTTCGCTGCTGAACAGATTGTGCATATAGAACAGACCGCTACACAGCGTCAGGGTCAGCAGCACCACGCCGACCTGGGTGATGTGGAACATTTTGCGCTCAATGCTCATCAGCGGCGGCATTTCGCTACTGAAGGCCAGCTTTTTGTTCTTTAACTGGTAGTCGATCCACGCCAGCTGTAGCGCATACAGCGCGGCAATGATCAGCGTGGCGTAGGAGAAGAGCGACAGGCCGATATGCACCAGCATCCCCGGGGTGGTTTCCAGGTGGGTGATATATTCGTTAGGCACGAAGGTGGCGAAAGCCAGATTGATCAGCGCGAAGGCATAGACGATAGGCAGCAGCAGCCAGCCGCGATTGCGCGAGGCCACGATAGTCATGACCGTACAGATCATCAGGCTGACCAGCGACCCGACGTTCAGTAAGCTGAGGTTTTGCCCGCTCTCGCCGCCGGGGAATATCCGTGCTTCCAGCGCAAAAGCATGGCAGATCAACGCGATAGTCGCTGATAAAATCGCCATTCGCCGCCAGCTGCTGTTTTTTTGCAGCAAGCCGGGGATAATCAGCGCGAGGCTGACGGAGTAGGCGACAAGGGCGAGTAGAGCAAAAACAGGCATAGGTGTCGGCTGTTGGATAAATAAGAAAGAGAAGCAGTATAACGTCAGCAGGCCTCTGCTCCAACCGTTGCAGCACATTCAGATTGATGTCGTGTTATACTCCGCCACATTCGTTTTGTGTGTCGCTGCGGCGACCGACCGTTTCCACCTCAGGCGAGAGACAATGTTTGATAATTTAACCGATCGTTTGTCGCGTACGCTGCGCAACATTAGCGGCCGCGGACGCCTTACAGAAGACAATATTAAAGACACCCTGCGCGAAGTGCGCATGGCGCTGCTGGAAGCGGACGTTGCGCTTCCGGTGGTACGTGATTTCATCAGCCGCGTCAAAGAGAGCGCGGTCGGCCATGAAGTCAATAAAAGCCTGACCCCGGGTCAGGAGTTCGTCAAAATCGTCCGCAACGAGCTGGTGGCGGCGATGGGCGAAGAGAACCAGACCCTCGACCTGGCGGCGCAGCCGCCGGCGGTGGTGCTGATGGCGGGCCTGCAGGGCGCCGGTAAAACCACCAGCGTCGGTAAGCTGGGGAAATTCCTGCGCGAGAAGCACAAGAAGAAAGTGCTGGTGGTTTCCGCGGACGTTTACCGCCCGGCGGCGATCAAACAGCTGGAGACCCTGGCCGAGCAGGTCGGCGTCGACTTCTTCCCGTCCGACGTCGGCCAGAAGCCGGTTGATATCGTCAACGCGGCGCTGAAAGAAGCGAAGCTCAAATTCTACGACGTGCTGCTGGTGGATACCGCCGGTCGTCTGCACGTTGACGAAGCGATGATGGACGAAATTAAGCACGTCCACGCCGCCATTAATCCGGTTGAAACCCTGTTCGTCGTCGATGCGATGACCGGCCAGGATGCGGCGAATACCGCCAAAGCCTTTAACGAAGCGCTGCCGCTGACCGGCGTGGTGCTGACCAAAGTGGACGGCGACGCCCGCGGCGGCGCGGCGCTGTCGATTCGCCATATTACCGGCAAGCCGATTAAATTCCTCGGCGTCGGCGAGAAAACCGAAGCGCTGGAGCCGTTCCATCCGGACCGCGTCGCCTCTCGCATCCTCGGCATGGGCGACGTGCTGTCGCTGATCGAAGATATCGAGAGCAAAGTCGACCGCGCGCAGGCCGAGAAGCTGGCCTCCAAGCTGAAGAAAGGCGACGGTTTCGATCTCACCGACTTCCTTGAGCAGCTGCGCCAGATGAAAAACATGGGCGGCATGGCCAGCCTGATGGGCAAGCTGCCGGGTATGGGCCAGATCCCGGACAACGTGAAAGCGCAGATGGATGACAAAGTGCTGGTACGTATGGAGGCGATCATCAACTCGATGACCCTGAAAGAGCGCGCCAAGCCGGAAATCATCAAAGGTTCACGTAAGCGCCGTATCGCCGCCGGCTGCGGGATGCAGGTGCAGGATGTGAACCGTCTGCTCAAGCAGTTCGACGACATGCAGCGCATGATGAAGAAGATGAAGTCGAAAGGCGGCATGATGAAGATGATGCGTGGCATGAAAGGGATGATGCCGCCAGGCTTCCCGGGCCGCTAATCGGCCTGGCTTGTTTGCCATTTCGCCACCGGGGTGTGCTCGCCATCCTCACGTACTACGTGTACGTTCCGGTGGCTGCGCGCACGCCGGCAGCGAACTGACTGCACCGCCGACGGCCTTTTACAGCAGACTTATCAACTGCTGATTGCATTTTCCCCAGAAATCAGTAAAATTTTCGGGCTTTTAATATGACACCGGGCTCCGTTCCTCGATGGGGCCCGGTTGTTTTATTCACACAAGAGGATGTTATGGTAACTATTCGTTTAGCACGTCACGGCGCTAAAAAGCGTCCGTTCTACCAGGTTGTTGTCACCGACAGCCGTAATGCACGCAACGGTCGCTTCATCGAGCGCGTTGGTTTCTTCAACCCGATCGCTAACGGTGCGGAAGAAGAGACTCGCCTGGATCTGGATCGTATCGCTCACTGGGTTGGCCAGGGCGCTACTGTTTCCGATCGCGTTGCCGCGCTGATCAAAGCCGCTAACAAAGCAGCTTAATCTGTCACGGTGGTCATGATGAGCAAGCAACACACCGCACAAGCACCTGTTGATCCGATCGTATTGGGGAAAATGGGTTCTTCCTACGGTATCCGTGGTTGGCTCAGAGTGTTTTCCTCCACCGAAGACGCCGAAAGCATTTTTGACTATCAGCCCTGGTTAATCCAGAAGGCGGGTCAGTGGCAGGTCGTTGAGCTGGAAAGCTGGCGCCACCACAATCAGGACATCATCATCAAGCTGAAAGGCGTTGACGATCGTGATGCCGCGAATCTACTGACTAATTGCGAAATTATCGTGGATTCATCGCAGTTGCCGGAGCTGGAAGAGGGTGACTACTACTGGAAAGACCTGATGGGCTGCCAGGTAGTGACAACGGAAGGCTATAGCCTCGGTAAAGTCATCGATATGATGGAAACCGGGTCTAATGACGTGCTCGTCATCAAGGCAAACCTGAAAGATGCATTTGGTATCAAGGAGCGGTTGGTTCCGTTCCTCGATGGGCAGGTTATCAAGAAAGTCGATCTCACTACGCGTACTATCGAAGTAGATTGGGATCCTGGTTTTTAAATTCTCCGGATAAACGGTAAAAGACGGCGCTATGTGGATTGGCATAATTAGCCTGTTTCCTGAAATGTTCCGCGCAATTACCGATTACGGGGTAACTGGCCGGGCAGTAAAAAATGGCCTGCTGAGCATCGAAAGCTGGAGTCCTCGCGACTTCACGCATGACCGGCACCGTACCGTGGACGATCGTCCTTACGGCGGCGGACCGGGGATGCTAATGATGGTGCAACCCTTACGGGATGCCATTCATGCAGCAAAAGCCGCGGCAGGTGAAGGCGCGAAGGTGATTTATCTGTCACCTCAGGGACGCAAGCTTGATCAAGCGGGCGTCAGCGAACTGGCAACGAATCAGAAACTGATTCTGGTGTGCGGTCGCTACGAAGGGATAGACGAGCGCGTAATCCAAACCGAAATTGACGAAGAATGGTCAATCGGCGATTACGTTCTCAGCGGTGGCGAGTTACCGGCAATGACGCTGATTGACTCCGTTTCCCGGTTCATTCCGGGGGTACTGGGCCATGAAGCATCAGCAACGGAAGATTCCTTTGCTGATGGGTTGCTGGATTGTCCCCACTATACCCGTCCTGAAGTGTTAGAAGAGATGGAAGTACCGCCAGTATTGCTGTCGGGAAACCATGCTGAGATACGTCGCTGGCGTCTGAAGCAGTCGCTGGGCCGAACCTGGCTTAGAAGACCTGAACTTCTGGAAAACCTGGCTCTGACTGAAGAGCAAGCAAAGCTGCTGGCGGAGTTCAAAACTGAACACGCGCAACAGCAGCATAAACATGATGGGCAGGCGTGAGCCCCCAATATCAGTTTACCCAGGATAAGAGATTAAATTATGAGCAACATTATTAAGCAACTTGAACAAGAACAGATGAAGCAGGACGTACCTTCCTTCCGTCCGGGTGATACCGTGGAAGTGAAAGTATGGGTTGTTGAAGGTTCCAAAAAACGTCTGCAGGCATTCGAGGGCGTGGTTATCGCTATTCGTAACCGCGGTCTGCACTCTGCATTCACTGTTCGCAAAATTTCCAACGGCGAAGGCGTTGAGCGTGTCTTCCAGACTCACTCTCCGGTAGTTGACAGCATTGCTGTTAAACGTCGTGGTGCTGTACGTAAAGCTAAACTGTACTACCTGCGTGAGCGCACTGGTAAGTCTGCTCGTATCAAAGAGCGTCTTAACTAAGATTCGCTTTCGCGACATCCTGACAAAAAGGGCTGGCCTCAGGGCCGGCCCTTTTTTTATCTTTGTTGTAACCATCGTGATGTAAATCATTTACAATACGCCCTCTATTCGGAGGGGCGGTGGTCAGCAACAGTTTTCAGCAAACGACACCTAAACGGCGAGCCGCCTGGCTGGCGCTGTTGGCGATCCTGCTGATCGTCGTGGCTCCCCTGATCTCCGTCTCCCTGCAAAAAGACCCCATGAGCGCCATGCCCGGCATGCACCACGCCATGATGATGGACAGCTCGCCAGCGAGTATGGCGCAGATGCCTGGCCACGAGATGGCGATGACGCATAGCGCAGACGGCGCTACGCATACCGGACACGAACTGCCGCTGGATCATGCCGAAGCGTGTGGCTATTGCGTGCTGTTAGCCCATGTCCCGGGTCTGCTTTTCGCGCTGGCTCTGTTCGTCGCCATGCTCCTGCGGCGCATTCGCCTGCCGGCTTCTCGGCCGGTATTAAAACACTGGCGTTACTTTCCCTGGCTTTACCCCGAAACCCGCGCCCCGCCGCGGCTGTCTGCTTTTTCCCTTTAATAAAAATGAATCTGCGCACTGCGCAACGACCTCTTTTTGCTTTGAAAAAGGAAAAGTATGACAACCTGCACCTCGCGCGCGGCATGGCTGAACCTGCTGCGTCGCCTCCATTTCTATATCGGGCTGTTTATCGGACCGTTTATCTTTGTCGCTGCCCTGACCGGCACGCTGTACGTGGCGACGCCGCAGCTGGAAAACTGGCTCTATCACGATGCGCTGTATGGCCTTCCCGAAGGCACCCAGCAGCCGCTCAGCGCCCAGATTGCGGTGGCAGAAGAAGCGACCCAGGGTAATCTGCGGCTGCTGGCGGTACGTCCGGCCCCCGCGGTGGGCGAGACCACCCGCATTATGTTTGCCGATCCGAGTCTCGGGGAGTCGGAATCCCGGGCCATTTTTGTCGATCCGATCGCGCTGCGGGTGAAGGGCGATATGACGGTCTACGGCACCAGCGGCATCCTGCCGCTGCGGCAGTGGATTGACTATGCGCATCGTTCGCTGCTGCTGGGCGACAGCGGGCGGCTCTACAGCGAACTGGCTGCCTCATGGATGTGGGTGGCCGCCCTGGGGGGCATTGCCCTGTGGGCGATGACGCGTCCAAAACGGCGGCTCAATAACGCCCTGCAGAATCATCGTCGGCTGCACGTGACGCTGGGCTGGTGCTTACTGCTGGGCATGCTGCTCTTCTCCGCCACCGGCCTGACCTGGTCGCAATGGGCCGGCGGCAACGTGGATAAAATGCGGGCGGCTTTCGGCTGGTGGACGCCGCAGGTCAATACCCTGCTGCACGGTGAGGCGCCGATGGCGCACGATCCCCATGCCGGGCATCATAGGGAGGCGATGGCCATGACCCAGCATCAGCCAGCGCAGTTTGACCAGGCGCTGGCGGTGGCCCGTCAGGCGGGGCTGAACGCCAGCCGGCTGGAGATCCGTCCGCCGGTGTCAGACGAACGCGCCTGGACGGTGAATGAGATCGACCGCCGCTGGCCGACGCAGGTGGACGCGGTGGCGATCGATGGCGCCTCGATGCAGGTGGTGGATCGCACCCATTTTGCCGACTTTCCGCTGATGGCGAAGCTTACCCGCTGGGGCGTCGATTTCCATATGGGGATCCTCTTTGGTCTGGCGAATCAGCTGCTGCTGGTGGGGTTTGGCTGCGCGCTGTGCGTAACCATCGGCGTGGGGTACCGGCTGTGGTGGATACGCCGTCCGCCACAGGCCGTCTGGGATCCGGCGCTTTCCCTGCTGCAGGCATGGCTGTCGCTCGCCTGGCCTGCCCGTGGGCTGGTGCTGGGGATAGCGTTAGCCCTGGGGCTGGCCATGCCGTTGATGGGGATCAGCCTGGTGCTGTTCATTGCCGTTGACTACCTGCGCTGGCGCGCGGCAACGGCAATGAGGATAGCGAAGTCCAGCGATTAAGCGGACGTCTACGGCGTGCTGATGACCACCGTGACCCGGCGGTTTTCAGCGCGCCCGGCCGCGGTATCGTTGCTGGCGATCGGGTATTTTTTGCCAAGGCCGCGGGTGACTAAATTACTGCGCGGGATATGGGCGCCTTCCGCCCAGGCATCGGCTACGCTGTTGGCCCGCTTAAGCGACAGGGCTTCGTTATAACTATCCTCACCATAATTATCGGTGTGGCCTTCAAGGCGGCTATGTGTAATCCCGGTTGTCGCCAGCCGCGAGGCCATTTGGGTGATCTGCTGGCGGCTGTCGGGACGTAGTCGGTAGTCATTCTTGTCAAACAGGATGCTATCGGATAAGCCCAGGGACCAATCGCCATTGCTTTCAGTGAAGCCATAAGATTTCATCGCCGCCACCTGCTCAGGGGTAAATTTTCCCTGAGGAGCCTGGCAACCTGTCAAAAGCGCCGCCGCCATCAGGGCGGGGGCGAAATATTTCCTGATCATAATGCGTCCTTTATTATTTCAGCATCTGCTGGATACGTTGGTTCTTCATCCGATACATGTTCTGATCGGCAAGTTCTTGCAGTGATTCCGCCGTGGCGTGTTCCCACGCCAGGGCATAACCGACGCTCAGCGAGAGCGTGGCGCTATGGCCATTGTGCAGGTTGAATGGCGGAAGAAATTGTTCTGACAGCGCCTGGCACAGGGCCTGGACTTCTGCTTCCGAGCGCACCTCGCGCAGCAGAACCGCAAACTCATCGCCACCAAGACGCCACGCCAGATGGCGTTTACCGGCGAAAGTCATCAGGCGGCTGGCGACTTCCATCAGCACTTTATCGCCCGCCGCATGTCCCCAGTTGTCATTGATCAATTTGAAGTTATCGCCATCGAGAAACAGTAACGCTGAGGTCTGGTGATCCACTTCATTTTTCATCAGCTCGGCGAGCGCGTTGCGAAAGGCGGCGCGGTTAGCCAGGCCGGTCAACGGATCGTGTAACGAGCTGCGCAACAGCTGAGCATTTTTGGCCTGCAACTGGCGCTGCCAGTCCTCCATCTCCCCCAGCAGACTGTTAAAGTCCTGGGCAAACAGATGGAACTCCTCGATACGCTCCTCCGGCACCCGCCGGGAGAAGTGGCGGTTTTCGCGAATATCATGCACGACCTCGGTGATGCTCTGCAGGGCGGCGACGATCCCCCGGTGCAGGGAGTGGGTCAGCAGCAGGCCGATGAACGAGGCGAGCAGAATGCTGCCGGTCAGTACCAGAATCGAGATGCCGAGAAAGTGGCTAATCAGTTCATCCAGCGCGGTCAGTCGCAGCTCGCCGATTTGTTTCCCCTGGTGCCAGATGGGCTGCACCGTGGGCTCCGGAAACAGCCATTTACTGATAAGACCGCTCACTTGTTCTTTGTTGGCCAGCGGTTCGTGGCGCCAGGCGGCGAAGTGCTGCTTCTGGCCGTTGAGCACGATCGCCTGGGAAATCTGCCCTTGCTTCCCCAGCGAAGCGAGGGTCTCCTCTGCTGCCGCGCTGTCGCCAAATACCAGGGCGGCTTCGAGGCTGCGGCCCATGGTCGCGGCAGTGAGCTCAAGATTTTTCTGCGCGTACTGCTTGAGCGTGAAAATAGAGGCCGTGCTCAGCAGCAGCCAGACCAGCGTCATGGAGATCACCACGCTTATCACGCTAATGCGACGCAGCGCGCGTTTGAACGTCGGGCGCGATGTCTGTGAAAAGTCCTTATTCATGTGGTTTCTTCCGGGCAAGCATCAGGACGTCCGGGTTAACCCGAACCCCGCTGTGCGTCAGAACGTCCAGATTAACGGAGAAGCGGACCCTGTCGTCGTTGATGATCAGGCAAAACGCGCTACCAATTGAGCAATCCGTATTTTGTTCTGCGATGAGTAACAGCGGCCTCGAGCCATAGCGGCGAGTTAATTCCGACTGTTGGGTCGGCGTTTCGCTGCCAAAATAAAAACCATCGCAGGTCGTTTTTAACGCTTCTTCACTATTACGTACTATCACCGGTTGATAAGGCAATGCATCCGGCGCTTCATGAGCCAGGCTATGGGTGAAGCGTGATGAGGCAAAAATGCATAGCTTCGGCGCCCCTGTTAATGACGGCCAACGGGTGTAGGTCACGATCCCGGAAACAATAGCGCGAACATGTTCTGAAGGTCCGGCAGCAAAAACAGGAGATACCGCGATGAGAAAAAATACAGTCAATAAAAGACGGTGTAATACTGTCATTAACGCTTCCGTCAAATTCGCCATAGCGCGGGAATAGCCGCTGCCGATGCCCGGCGAAGAATACCACTGATAGCAAAACCCGTCATTAGATGCGCCCTTTGCTTTGGGACAAATCTCACCAGGATTTTTCGTAATGCCGATGGCGCTGGCGAGCAATTTTGGCGCGATTTCACCGTCTGTAAATATTATTGTACGGTTAATGCCGTGGTAATGGCCAATTAATTTATTACTGTAAAGTAAAATTTACGGAATATGGATTGAATTCTTTACTTCGTATGGTATCGTTACGTCATGCCCGCTGAGGCAACCCTTATCGCAAACGAGCTACACAGGATCGCAATCATGCAAAAAGACGCGCTGAACAACGTACATATTACCGACGAACATGTATTAATGACCCCGGAGCAACTGAAGGCGGAATTCCCCCTGAGCGTTGAACAGGAAGCGCAGATCGCGCACGCCCGTGAAACCATCTCCAATATCATCGCCGGTCGCGATCCGCGCCTGCTGGTGGTCTGCGGTCCTTGCTCCATTCACGATCCGGAAGCGGCGATCGAATATGCTCGTCGGTTTAAAGCCCTTGCCGCAGAGGTCAGCGATAGCCTCTACCTGGTGATGCGCGTCTATTTTGAAAAACCCCGTACCACCGTCGGCTGGAAGGGGCTGATTAACGATCCGCATATGGATGGTTCGTTTGATGTTGAAGGCGGCCTGAAGATTGCGCGTCGTCTGCTGGTCGAGCTTGTGAATATGGGACTGCCGCTGGCGACGGAAGCGCTGGATCCCAACAGCCCGCAGTACCTTGGGGATCTGTTCAGCTGGTCCGCCATCGGCGCGCGAACCACGGAATCTCAGACGCACCGCGAAATGGCCTCTGGTCTTTCCATGCCGGTAGGCTTTAAAAATGGCACCGACGGTAGCCTGGCCACGGCTATCAACGCCATGCGCGCCGCGGCGATGCCGCACCGATTCGTCGGTATCAACCAGGCCGGGCAGGTCTGCCTGCTGCAAACGCAGGGTAACCCGAACGGCCATGTGATCCTCCGCGGCGGTAAGGCGCCGAACTACGGTCCGGAAGATGTGGAGAAATGTGAAAAAGAGATGGCGCAGGCGGGACTGAAGCCGTCGCTGATGGTAGATTGCAGTCATGGGAACTCCAATAAAGATTTCCGCCGCCAGCCGGCCGTGGCTGAATCCGTTGTCGCGCAGATCAAAGATGGCAATCGCTCCATTATCGGCCTGATGATCGAGAGTAATATCCACGAGGGCAATCAGTCCTCTGAACAGCCGCGTGAGTCGATGAAATATGGCGTTTCGGTAACGGATGCCTGCATCAGCTGGGAAACCACCGATGCGCTGCTGCGTGAACTGGATAAGGATCTCCGCGGCCACCTGGCGGCCCGTTTGGTGTAAGAGGAAAGTATGGTTGCTGAACTGACCGCGTTACGCGATCAAATTGATGAAGTGGATAAAGCGTTGCTTAGCCTGCTGGCTAAGCGCCTGGAACTGGTGGCCGAAGTCGGCGAGGTGAAGAGCCAGTATGGCCTGCCGATTTACGTCCCGGAACGCGAGGCGGCGATGCTCGCCTCCCGGCGTGAAGAGGCGGCTGCGCTTGGCGTTCCGCCGGATCTGATCGAGGACGTTCTGCGTCGCGTGATGCGGGAATCCTATTCCAGCGAAAACGACAAAGGCTTTAAAACCCTTTACCCGAATCTGCGGCCGGTGGTGATCGTCGGCGGCGGCGGGCAGATGGGGCGTCTGTTTGAGAAGATGTTAACGCTGTCCGGCTACCAGGTGCGCATTCTGGAAAAAGAGGACTGGGCGCGGGCGACGGATATCGTCGCCGATGCCGGTATGGTCATTGTCAGCGTGCCGATTCACACCACCGTGGAGACGATCGCCAGGCTGCCGCCGCTGCCGGCGGATTGCATTCTGGTCGACCTTGCCTCGGTTAAAGCAGAGCCGCTGCAGGCGATGCTGGCGGCGCATCAGGGCCCGGTACTCGGCCTGCACCCGATGTTCGGTCCGGACAGCGGCAGCCTTGCCAAGCAGGTGGTGGTCTATTGCGATGGACGCCAGCCGGAGGCCTATCAGTGGTTCCTCGAGCAAATTCAGGTCTGGGGCGCGCGCCTGCATCGCATCAGCGCGGTGGAGCACGATCAGAACATGGCCTTTATTCAGGCGCTGCGCCACTTTGCCACCTTCGCCTATGGTCTGCATCTGGCGGAAGAGAATGTGCGCCTTGAGCAGTTGCTGGCGCTCTCGTCACCCATTTACCGGCTGGAGCTGGCGATGGTGGGCCGTCTGTTTGCCCAGGATCCGCAGCTCTACGCCGACATTATTATGTCCTCGGAAAACAACCTGGCGCTGATTAAGCGCTACTACCAGCGGTTTGGCGAGGCGATCGGTCTGCTGGAGCAGGGCGATAAGCAGGCGTTTATCGATAGCTTCCGTAAAGTCGAACACTGGTTTGGCGATTACGCCCAGCGTTTCCAGAGCGAGAGCCGCACGCTGCTGCGTCAGGCGAACGATAATCGGCAGTAAAGCGAAAAAGATGTATACAATAAAGCCAGCGACCGCTGGCTTTTTTTATAGGGATGACAACGATGGCTGAACCACAACCGCTGTTTGACTACACCGGATACCTGCCGGAATGCCCGACCTGGAGTGAGGCAGAGCAGGCCCTCTACTGGGCCGATATCATGGAATGTGAAATTCACCGCTACGATACCCGCAGCGGCGAACACCAGGTGCTGCAGTTTCCGGAGGAGGTCGGCTGTTTTTCCCTGCGCGAGAAGGGCGGTTTTATCGTTGCATTGCGCAGCGGTATCTGGCTGACCGACGCCCACGGTCTGCTGCGGCGGAAAGTCTGCGATAACCCGAGCAACCCGGAACTGGCGCGCTTTAACGACGGCGGGACCGATCGCGACGGGCGCTTTTATGCCGGCACCTTCTGGGGCCCGGGGGATTACAACGGCGCGCTGCTGATGCGGGTCGATAACGACCTGAAGCCGTCGGTGATCCAGTGCGACATCCATGGCGCCAACGGTCTGGCGTTTAGCGCCGACCGGCGCTGGATGTATACCTCCGATACGCCGAACGCCGTGATTTACCGTACGCCGCTGGATGAGCAGGGTGAGCCTGGCCAGCGCGAAGTCTTTCGCCGTTTTCTGCCGGGCGAAGGGATCCCGGACGGGGCGGCGATTGACGTGGAGGGATGTTACTGGAGCGCAATGTTTGACGGCTGGCGGATCGCTCGTTTCTCTCCGCAGGGTGAGGAGCTGGAGTCCTACCCGATGCCGGTACGTTGCCCGACGATGGTCTGCTTTGGCGGGGCGGATATGAAAACGCTCTACATCACCACCACCCGGGAAAACATGGCGGACGATGAGCTGGCGCAGTATCCGCTGTCCGGCGCTATCTTCACCCTGCCGGTGGCGGTGGCAGGGATGAAGAAATTGCCGTTCCGCGAACGCTAAACCGGATCCACCGGCACGACGTTTTCGCTGGGGTAGCAACCGAGAACCTTCATGGAGCGGGTGATCTCCGCCAGCTCCTTCAGCGCCTTGCGCATGGGCAGCGAGTCCAGGTTTGCCTGAATATCGAGATAAAACATCTCTTCCCATGGATTGCCATGGATTGGGCGAGACTCCAGTTTGGTCATGATCAGATTGTGATTGCGCAGCACCAGTAAGGCCTCCACCAGGGCGCCCGCCTGCTGACCGGTCGCCATTAACAGCGTGGTCTTCGCCGGAACCTGATCGGAGACGTTCACCGCTTTGCGCGCCAGAATGAGGAAGCGCGTAATATTCTGCGTCTGGTTGGCCTGGCAGTGCTCCAGCACCTGCAGACCGTACAGGGCGCCGCCCGCTTCGCTGCCCAGTGCCGCGACGGCCGGGGAGTTCGCCTGCGCGACTTTTTCCATCGCCGCTGAGGTGCTCTCGGTATATTCAATCTTCCAGTGCGGGTAGCGACTCAGATACTGGCTACACTGCTGGAACGGCTGCGGATGGCTGTAGACGGTCTGAATTTTATCGGCATCCGTCGAGGTGCTGACCAGTACGCAATGATCGATAGGGATCGTCAGTTCGCCAACGATCGACAGGCTGGTGTGCTGCAGCAGATCGTAGACGTCGTTGATCCCGCCGGAGCTGGTGTTTTCAATCGGCACTACGGCGTAATCGGCCTGACCGGTCTCCACCTGATTAAAAATATCGGCGAACTTCGCGCAGCCGCTTTCAATAAACTGCTCAAAGTGGCGAGCGGCGTACTGACGCGCCGCCAGATGCGAATAAGAGCCTTTGGGACCGAGGAACGCCACGCGAGCCGAATGCGGGTTAATTTTATTCAAGTGCTGCTGCAACAGGGTTTGCTGGGTCAGAACAGAGTCTTCGATAATCAGCTGGAACAGGCGGGTGATGTAGTGTGCATCCAGATTATGACGCTTGCCGAGGGTCATCAGACGCTCCAGCAGATCGCGTTCGCGGTCAATATCACGCACCGGACGATGGGAAGCCAGTTTGGCTTTACCAACCTCAACAGCCAGCCCGCGACGCTCCGCCAGCAGAGCAAGCAGTTTCTCATCCAGCGCGCTTATCTTGTCGCGCAGCGCCAGTAATGGGTTTTCCTCGGTCATAGATGTTGCCTTTGTTGTTATCAAATAAAAAAGGCCTCCCGGGTGGGAGGCCTTATTGTTCGTCTTCGCATTCTTTCTTATACGACGAATTGCCTCCCGGTCAGGGGAAGGTAAAAAAGAATGCGAAGAAGAACGGGACGAGTTTCATGATGAATTCCTTTAAGTAGTGGGGATTACAGTACCTGTACTGTTTTCACTCTGTCAATAAAAAACGCGCCCGAAGGCGCGTGGCATGACACAACTTAAGTTAAGGATTACTCTTCTTCTTCCACAAAGCCTGCCTCTTTCACCGACGTCGCGGCGCGGCGGGCTTCCCCTTTGTGTTGCACTTTATTGAGCTGCCGTTCCAGCTTGTTGATCAATTCGTTAATGGCGGCGTACATATCTTCATGACGCGCACTGGCAACCAGATGGCCGTTTGGCGTGTTGATGGTTGCGTCAGCGATAAAACCCTGCGGCTCCTTAGACAGAATGATGTGCGGGTTAATTAAATGAGTTTGCCACTTATCCAGTTTGGCGAGACGGTCTGCGACATGCTGGCGGATTGCCGGAGTAATTTCCATTTGTTTACTGGTAATGTTCATTGTCATAAATTTTACCTCTTGTCTTTCCCGTCTTGGTGAATCCAGCATACCTTTCCCAATGTCAAAATGTGTGATCTAAATCACATTTTATTGTCACTTTTTGTCAACGAATTCATTTTGTGAGACAGGGCAGGAAGAGATGAGATTTTACTTGTCGAACCCGACAAAGCAGGCCATATTTGATGAGTTAACCCGGCGCTAAACCGCTTCAGCAAGCCAGGATAATGGATAAAAAAACGGCAGCCAGAGGCTGCCGTTTGCGATCTATGAATCAGGCTCAGGTGTTCTTGCTGTTCGCGGCGATAATCTTCGCGACTTTGTCCGCCTGAGCGTTCATCTGCATTTGACGATAGGCGTTTTCCATCTTCGGCAGGGCATCGCGGGTGGCCTGGGTATCCGGATAGTTATGCATCATACCTTCCACGCGGTTAACGACGGCAACCCATGCGCCGCGGTCGGTGTAGTAATCCACCACCGACAGCTCATACTTCGCCAGGCGATCTTTCAGGAACACCATGCGCTTATAGGCGTCAGTGGCATACTGGCTGTTCGGGTAGCCACGTACCAGTTTGGAGAAGTCATTGAAGGCATCGCGCGCGTGCTGCGGATCGCGGTCGGAACGATCGACGCCGAAGAAGCCCTGCAGGGCGCTGTCATCCAGAGCCATGTTGGTCAGGCCGCGCATATAGATGACGTAGTCGATGTTCGGATGGGTGGGGTTCAAGCGCATGAAGCGATCGATGGCGGCCTGAGCCAGCGGCAGATCGGCGTTTTTGTAATACGCATAAATCAGATCCAGCTGTACCTGTTGGGAATAAGGGCCGAATGGATAACGGTTATCCAACGCTTCCAGTTGCGTTATCGCCTGTTTCCAGTTACCGTCCTGCAGTTTTTGCTGGGCGGTCGCGTAGATTTCATTCGGCGGATTATCAGGCACCTCTTCCTTAGAGCCGGAGCAACCCACCAAAGCCAGGCTCAGTGTGGCGGCTGCCACCAGGTATTTCATGCGCGTCATGACGTTTTGACTTCCTCAAAATGTTTATGCGGGAGAATCTCTGTTCCTGCTCCCGATTAAGACCAGCTACAATAGCACACTATATTAAACGGCAAAGCCGTAAAACCCAACGTTAAACGAAGAAGCTGTATATGGCACAACGAGTACAACTCACCGCAACGGTGACCGAAAATCAACTCGGTCAACGCTTAGATCAGGCTTTGGCCGAATTGTTCCCTGATTATTCGCGATCGCGGATAAAAGAATGGATCCTCGACCAACGCGTATTAGTCAATGGCGCCATTGGCGATAAACCGAAAGAAAAAGTGCTGGGGGGAGAACGCATCGCTATCGATGTGGAAATCGAAGAAGAGGCGCGCTTCCAGCCGCAGGATATTCCGCTCAATATCGTTTACGAAGATGACGACATCCTCGTGATCAACAAACCGCGCGATCTGGTTGTACATCCTGGCGCGGGCAACCCCGACGGTACTGTGCTGAATGCGCTGCTGCACTACTATCCGCCTATTGCCGATGTGCCGCGTGCGGGTATCGTCCACCGTCTGGATAAAGACACCACCGGTCTGATGGTGGTGGCGAAAACCATTCCAGCGCAAACCCGGCTGGTGGAGTCGCTGCAGCTGCGCGAGATCACCCGTGAGTACGAAGCGGTGGCGATCGGTCATATGACCGCCGGCGGTACGGTGGAAGAGCCGATCAGCCGTCACCCGACCAAGCGTACCCATATGGCGGTGCACCCTATGGGCAAGCCGGCGGTGACCCACTACCGCATTATGGAACATTTCCGCATTCATACCCGTCTGCGCCTGCGTCTGGAAACCGGGCGTACGCATCAGATCCGCGTGCATATGTCGCATATTACCCATCCGCTGGTAGGCGACCAGGTGTATGGCGGCCGCCCGCGTCCGCCGAAGGGCGCGTCGGAGGAATTCATCACCGCGCTGCGTAAATTCGACCGCCAGGCGCTGCACGCCACCATGCTGCGTCTGTATCATCCGATTACCGGTATTGAAATGGAGTGGCATGCGCCCATCCCACAAGATATGGTCGAGCTCATCGAGGCGATGCGCGCCGATTTTGAAGCCCATAAGGACGATATTGACTGGTTATGACTAAACTGATTGTACCGCAGTGGCCAATGCCCGGCAGCGTGGCGGCCTGTAGTTCTACCCGCATCGGCGGCGTGAGTCTGCCGCCCTATGACTCGCTCAATCTGGGCGCCCATTGCGGCGACAATCTGCAGCATGTCGAAGAAAACCGGCGGCGGATGTTTGCCGCCGGCGGCTTGCCGTCTTACCCGGTTTGGCTGGAACAGGTTCATGGTACCGATGTGCTCACGCTGGACGGCGGACCCTATCCGTCGAAACGCGCGGATGCCTCTTATAGCCGTACGCCAGGGACTGTCTGCGCGGTGATGACCGCTGACTGCCTGCCGGTCCTGTTCTGTAACCGCGCGGGTACCGAAGTCGCTGCGGCGCATGCGGGATGGCGCGGCTTATGTGAAGGGGTTCTGGAAGAGACGGTCGCCCGTTTCGCCGATAAAGCCGAAAACATTATGGCGTGGCTGGGGCCCGCCATCGGTCCGCAGGCGTTTGAGGTGGGGCCAGAAGTTCGCGACGCTTTTATGGCGAAGGATGAGAATGCGCACCGTGCTTTTCGTCCGGCAGGCGAAAAATATTTTGCTGATATCTACCAACTGGCTCGGCAGCGTCTGGCAAACGTCGGCGTTGAGCAGATTTTCGGCGGCGATCGCTGCACGCTAAGCGAAAAGGTTGATTTTTTCTCTTACCGGCGCGACAAGACCACCGGTCGTATGGCAAGTTTCATTTGGCTGATATAACCTAGAGAATCAAGACGATCCAGAAGGCAAACTTATTTTTCGCATAGTTCAGGTCTTTAACCTTGAATAATTGAGGGATGACCTCATTTAATCTCCAGTAGCAAATTTGACCTGTTATGGGAGGAGTTATGCGTCTGGATCGTCTTACCAATAAATTCCAGCTTGCTCTTGCCGATGCCCAGTCGCTCGCACTCGGGCACGACAACCAATTCATCGAACCTCTTCATTTAATGAGCGCCTTGCTGAATCAGGAAGGGGGATCGGTACGTCCTTTATTAACCTCGGCGGGCGTGAATGCCGGGAAACTGCGCACTGACATCGAACAGGCTCTGAGCCGTTTACCGCAGGTGGAAGGCACCGGCGGCGATGTACAACCTTCTCAGGATTTAGTGCGGATCCTGAACCTTTGCGACAAGCTGGCGCAAAAGAAAAAGGACAATTTTATTTCGTCAGAACTGTTTGTTCTGGCGGCGCTTGAATCACGCGGTACGCTGACCGACCTTTTAAAATCCGCCGGAGCAACAACCGCCAACGTGACCCAGGCGATTGAACAAATGCGCGGAGGTGAAAGCGTGAACGATCAGGGTGCCGAAGACCAACGTCAGGCATTGAAGAAATTTACCGTCGATCTCACCGAGCGTGCCGAGCAGGGCAAGCTGGACCCGGTTATCGGCCGTGATGAAGAGATCCGCCGTACCATTCAGGTACTGCAGCGCCGTACCAAAAACAATCCGGTGCTGA
The DNA here is from genome assembly GCF_019753495.1 of Klebsiella sp. TF21-TM. Classification (NCBI taxonomy): domain Bacteria; kingdom Pseudomonadati; phylum Pseudomonadota; class Gammaproteobacteria; order Enterobacterales; family Enterobacteriaceae; genus Klebsiella; species Klebsiella sp. TF21-TM. The sequence continues at coordinate 28,684 of NZ_JAIJYL010000039.1, forward strand.
TTGGTGAACCCGGGGTGGGGAAAACCGCTATCGTCGAAGGCCTGGCTCAGCGTATCGTCAACGGCGAAGTGCCGGAAGGGCTGAAAGGCCGCCGGGTGCTGGCGCTGGATATGGGCGCGCTGGTGGCCGGGGCGAAATACCGCGGTGAGTTTGAAGAGCGTCTGAAAGGCGTGCTGACCGACCTGTCGAAACAGGAAGGCAACGTCATTCTGTTTATCGATGAACTGCATACCATGGTTGGCGCCGGTAAAGCCGATGGCGCGATGGATGCAGGCAACATGCTCAAGCCGGCGCTGGCGCGTGGTGAACTGCACTGCGTCGGGGCGACGACGCTTGACGAATACCGTCAGTACATTGAAAAAGACGCTGCGCTGGAGCGCCGCTTCCAGAAAGTGTTCGTCGCCGAGCCATCGGTAGAAGATACCATCGCTATTCTGCGCGGCCTGAAAGAACGTTATGAACTGCACCACCACGTGCAGATCACTGACCCGGCAATCGTGGCGGCGGCGACCTTGTCGCATCGTTACATTGCCGACCGTCAGCTGCCGGATAAAGCCATCGACCTTATTGATGAGGCGGCGTCCAGCATCCGTATGCAGATCGACTCGAAGCCGGAAGAGCTGGACCGTCTCGATCGCCGTATCATCCAGTTGAAACTGGAGCAGCAGGCGCTGAAGAAAGAGTCTGATGAGGCGAGTCTGAAGCGCCTTGATATGCTCAACGAGGAGCTGGCGGATAAAGAACGGCAGTACTCGGTGCTGGAAGAAGAGTGGAAAGCGGAAAAAGCGTCCCTCTCGGGCACTCAGACCATCAAAGCCGAGCTGGAGCAGGCGAAAATCGCCATCGAACAGGCGCGTCGCGTCGGTGACCTGGCGCGGATGTCTGAGCTGCAGTACGGCAAAATTCCGGAACTGGAGAAACAGCTGGCGGCAGCCACTCAGTCCGAAGGGAAAACCATGCGTCTGCTGCGTAATAAAGTAACGGATGCTGAAATCGCCGAAGTGCTGGCCCGCTGGACCGGTATCCCTGTCTCGCGCATGATGGAAAGCGAGCGTGACAAACTGCTGCGTATGGAGCAGGAACTGCATCATCGGGTAATTGGCCAGGATGAGGCGGTTGAAGCGGTATCTAACGCGATTCGCCGCAGCCGTGCCGGGCTATCCGATCCGAACCGACCGATTGGTTCATTCCTGTTCCTCGGTCCGACCGGGGTCGGTAAAACCGAGCTGTGTAAAACGCTGGCTAACTTTATGTTCGACAGCGACGACGCGATGGTGCGTATCGATATGTCCGAGTTTATGGAGAAACACTCCGTCTCGCGTCTGGTCGGTGCGCCTCCGGGATACGTCGGTTATGAAGAGGGCGGTTACCTGACCGAGGCGGTGCGCCGTCGCCCTTATTCCGTCATCCTGCTGGATGAAGTGGAAAAAGCGCACCCGGATGTGTTCAACATTCTGCTGCAGGTACTCGACGACGGGCGCCTCACTGATGGGCAGGGGAGAACGGTCGACTTCCGTAATACGGTGGTCATCATGACCTCGAACCTCGGTTCCGATCTGATTCAGGAACGGTTCGGCGAGCTGGATTACGGACATATGAAAGACCTGGTGCTGGGAGTGGTCAGCCAGAACTTCCGTCCGGAGTTCATCAACCGTATCGATGAAGTGGTGGTCTTCCATCCGCTGGGTGAGAAACACATTGCTTCTATTGCCCAGATCCAGCTGCAGCGTCTGTATAAACGTCTGGAAGAGCGCGGATATGAAGTGCGGATGTCCGATGAGGCGCTGAAGTTGCTAAGCGCCAACGGGTACGATCCGGTATACGGCGCGCGGCCACTGAAACGCGCTATTCAGCAGCAGATTGAGAACCCGTTAGCCCAGCAGATCCTTTCTGGTGAGCTGATTCCGGGTAAAACCGTCGAGCTGGTAGTGAAAGACGACCGTATCGTGGCAGTGCAGTAAGTCACAAAACGACAAAAACGGGCCCAGCGGGCTCGTTTTTGTTTAAAAACCAGGCAAGAATTAAAGCTCAACACCTGATTTGGTTGAAAAGTGAGCGGTTGAATTCTTTTTTTGAATTTATCCTTGTCACTTCAGAATTACCCCCTATAATGCGCCTCCACTGACACGGAACAACGGCAAGCAAGCCGCCGGGACAGGAGGATTCAACAGCGAAAGCAACGTTGAAAACCGACAGAGAAAAGCAAAATAAGCGCTTGACTCTGAATGAGGAAAACGTATTATACGGGACCTCGCGGCAGAGCGCTAAAGCGCGTCGCAACTGCTCTTTAACAATTTATCAGACAATCTGTGTGGGCACTCAAAGTGACATGGA